>ONOV01000130.1 GCA_900319505.1 uncultured Erysipelotrichaceae bacterium | reverse complement strand
GAAATGCTGGATGAAGAACCGGAGACAGATGACGGCTATGTGACGCTGGTCAATGTGACGGAAAAGAACGGAACCCTGGAAGAGACAAAGGAAAGTACAGGCAAGTGGGCCTGGAAACATCCCCATCAGGCTGATGGTACGATCACCTATACGCCTTTAAGAGGCGATGTGCGCTTCTATGATGTGGACTTTGCCTATAACCCGGATAAGGTTGTCCTCCATAACATTACGCTTTATGGCAAGCCGGGCCAGAAGATTGCCTTTGTCGGCGCTACCGGTGCCGGCAAGACAACCATCACCAACCTGATCAACCGGTTCTATGATATTGCGGATGGCAAGATCCGCTATGACGGCATCAATATCAATAAGATCAAGAAAGCAGATCTCAGACATTCGCTCGGTATTGTTCTGCAGGATACGGTTCTGTTTACCGGTACGGTCATGGACAATATCCGCTATGGCAGACTGGATGCCACGGATGAGGAGTGCATGGCGGCCGCAAGACTGGCCGGAGCGGACAGTTTCATCCGCCATCTGCCGGAAGGCTATCAGACCATGCTGTCAGGCAATGGCGCCAACCTGTCCCAGGGGCAGTGCCAGCTGCTTGCGATTGCCCGGGCTGCGGTTGCGGACCCGCCGGTCATGATTCTGGATGAAGCGACATCTTCCATTGATACAAGAACGGAACAGATTGTCCAGGAAGGCATGGACAGACTCATGATGGGCAGAACGGTATTCGTCATTGCCCACCGTCTTTCCACAGTCAAGAATGCCAATGTCATTATTGTGCTGGATCACGGTCATATCATTGAAAGAGGTACGCATGAGGAACTGATTGCGGCCAGAGGACAGTACTATCAGCTCTATACCGGTGCCTTTGAACTGGAATAAAAGACTGATACGGAATACTGAAGAAGCGGAAGGCTCAATAGAAGAGAGCCTTCCGCTTCTTTGCTTCTGCAATCAGATCATAGTCATACAGCAGGTTCACATCGAGACCTTCAATAACTTCAAGACATCTGTTGATATAGAGATCTGTCAGGAAAAGAGATGGATCATGGACATCCAGGCCGATCAGAACTTTGCAGTGTTTCTTTGCGAATGTTTCAAAGAAGATCCGTACCGGATAAGGATAGCGCAGACCGTCCTGGTACATCCGCTTTCCCACTCTGACACCTGATCCTGCATTGAGTTCCACCGGAATATCATAGTGCAGGGAAAGAGCGGCGATCCGCTCGGCAATGGCTTGAACGGTATCATCAATTACCGGATAAGACCACATGCATACATCCGGATGGGCAATGATATCACAGAGCCCGTGTTCACAGGCATAGCCGATCAGATCCGTATAGGTATTGAGGCCTGCAGGTGTTCTGATATCATAGGAGCTTTCGCCCTGGAAGCAGAGCTCATGCTGGCCGAGGATCAGATATTCAAAGTCCTTCCGGTACTGAGCTAACAGATCCCACTGGTCTTTGTAGCATTCCACTTCAAGGCCCAGATGTATTTCAATCTGATCGGCATATTTCTGTTTCAGTGCTGTGATGGACTGGACATATCCATTGAGCTCTGACAGGTTCATGCGCTCGCCTGGATCTTCTCTGTGATAAGGGGCGTGGTCTGAAAAACCGAGTATTTTTACACCGCCGCGGATGGCATTTTCAACATACTGTTCATCACTGCCTGCAGCATGTCCGCAGCGGGCGGTATGGGTGTGAAAATTTCTTTCAAGCATGATAGAGCCTTTCTTTCCATCAGTTTAGCAGAGTTGTCATCAAAAGAAAAAGTGCGAGATCGATCAGCTTGACAAGGCACATGATTCTGATACAACAATAATAGGGTACAAGTCAAAAACATGGGTAAAGCACGAAATGTTCGTACACTTTTAAAATCGGAAGAAAATGAGAACAATATATTCTTTTTAAGAAATTGTCTAAGTTTTCTTTCTGAAAAGACTTGACACCACAGAGCACTGGAAGATAAGGAAACTGATTATAATCAGTGTGCAATTACAAGGATGGATGAAGTTATGAGAAGAACTGAAATTCTTAAAAAAATTGCAGAACTGGAGGCCCAGATGAAGAAGGGCGATCGCGCTGCGGAAGCAGAGTGGGCACACATGTATGCGGACCTGGCGCCGGATCTCATGTCGAGTGAGAACCGGACAAAGGTAATTGATATACTCAGACGTGAGTACAAAGATGGTTCTGTGGAAGACGGAATGCGGCTTGCGTCTATCCTGCTGGACAGCGGACTGCCTGCCGAGGGGGATGAAGCGGTAAAGATTCTGGAAGATATAGCGGACCGGGAAGATGTGGATGATGATATATCAGCTGCGGCGATGGATTATCTGTCGCTCCTGTATATGGGAGCAGTAGGCGGCATCGCACCGCGGTATGACAAGGCGCTTGGTTTTCTGATCCGGGGCATGGTGGAAAACGGCAGTATTGAAAGTACATACATCCTTGGTGATTTATTCAAGGATGGGGTCGGACCGGTCAGAAAGGATAACCAGACCGCCATGGCGCTCTACAGGCAGGCGGAGAAGATGGCTCTGACTTCTTCCGGGGGCTATGATCATCCGCTGGCGATGATCTACTACCGGATGGCATGCGTTGCCAATGAAAAGCCGGATGACAAGTACAGCGAGAATGAAGTTCTGATGTATCTTGCCAAGGCGGAAGCTGCGGTGGAAGAAGCACTGCTGGATGGAGATGACAGTTCCGTCTCGGTCAGAAGAGCCATTGATGAGATGCGGGACCATGTCAGAAGACGGCATGCCAGAAACGCCGCGTTAGCGTAATATGTAAGATCATAAAGCACAGAAAGAAGGAAGAGAATCAGAAGATGTGACGGTCGGCTGATTCTTTTCTTGTATTCATATTGACAGGCAGGGAATACGGTATATCATATTTACGTATGAGCAAGTGTTCATGTGTGAATGCGTGGAGGAGATATGAGGGAAGAAGTAAAACAGTACCGCTGCCGGGTTGAGGATATTGACTGTGCTGCCTGTGCGGCTAAGATTGAGCACAGCATCAGTGAATTGAAGGGAATCTCTGATGTTTCCCTGTCCTATATGAACAGTTCCCTGGTATATAAATGTGCACCTGAGGATGCCGGGAGGATTGAGAAAGAAATCATTGATACAGTTCAGGCAGAAGAACCGGATGCCAGGGTCATCCTGACGGAAAAGAAAAAACAGGTGGATCTATTGATTGAAGACATTGACTGTGCCGACTGTGCAGCCAAAGTAGAAAAGAAGATCAGTGAGATTGAGGGAATTGAAGATGTCAGCCTGGATTTCATGAACAGTCATCTGCGCTACACGTGTGATCCGGCGGATGCGGCTGCCATGGAACAGAAGGTCAGAGAAGTCACGGCCAGAGAAGAACCTGACGCAAAGATTTCGGCATGGACGGAAAAGAAGAAAGTGAATGTCGAGAAGGAAGAAGCCGAGGAAGAGGAAAATACACTGCCGCGGATCATCATCGGCGGCGTGCTGTTTGCCATTGCCATGGCGGTATCGGGCAGAGGCGGTATCATCCTGGCGGCATGTGCATATGTGATTCTTGGCTATGACGTCATTCTGAAGGCATTTAAAGGCATTGGACATGGCCAGCTGTTTGATGAACATTTCCTGATGACAGTGGCGACTTTTGCGGCAGTATATCTTGGGGATATGAAAGAGGCCTGCGGCGTCATGCTGTTTTATCAGATCGGTGAATACTTCCAGGATATGGCTGTAGACCGCTCCCGCAGGTCCATCGGGGCTTTGATGGATATCAGACCGGACAGTGCCCGGGTCAATCGCAATGGTAATTGGGTTGATGTTTCACCGGAAGATGTAGCGGTGGATGAAATCATTGAGATCCGGCCGGGCGAAAGAGTGCCGCTGGATGGCGTTGTGACAAAGGGGAGCAGTTCTCTTGATACGGCATCTTTGACGGGTGAAGCCAGGCCGCGTGATGTCATGGCCGGAGATGAGGTGATGTCCGGGGCCATCAATCAGACGGGTGTACTGGAAGTGCGTACAACAAAGCTGTATGGCGACAGTACTGCTTCCCGTATTCTTGCCTTAGTGGAAGACAGTGATTCCCATAAGGCAAAGGCGGAAAACTTCATTACCAGATTCTCACGCTATTACACACCGATTGTTGTCTTTGCGGCCATCGGGGTAGCGCTGATTGTCGGACTTGCCAGCGGGAACTGGAATGAAGGGGTGTACAGAGCCTGTACGTTCTTAGTCATTTCCTGTCCATGTGCGCTTGTGATCTCCATTCCGCTGAGTTTCTTCTCCGGCATCGGCGGTCTTTCTTCCCGGGGTGTTCTGGTCAAGGGAGCGGATCTTGTAGAGACACTGTCTGATGTGAAACAGATAGTCATGGATAAGACCGGTACATTGACAACCGGACACTTTGCGGTCAGTGAGGTCGATGGCGACAGAGAGCAGGTGCTGGAAGATGCCGCGTATGCGGAATGCAATTCCCATCATCCCCTTGCCTTAGGCATCAAAGAAGCCTATGGAAAGGAAATTGATGAAACAAAGATCTCCGGGGTCAGTGAAATTGCCGGCAAAGGTGTCGAAGTCACTGTCGGCAGCCGGGTGATTCTGGCGGGCAATCAGAGGCTCATGGAAGACCATGGCATTCATGTGGAGAAGGATCCTTCCGGTACAGCTGTGTATGTGGCGGCGGATGGAAAATATGAAGGACGGATTGTCCTGCGGGATGCCTTCAAGCCCAATGCCAGAGAGGCGATCCAGGCCATGCATCAGGCGGGAAAGAAGACCGTGCTGCTTTCGGGAGATAATCAGGCGATTACCATGGAAGCAGCTGAGAAGCTTGGTACAGATGAGGCGTATGGTGAATGTCTGCCGCAGGATAAGGTAGAGAAAGTAAAAGAGCTGAAGCACAATGGCGTCACTGCCTTTGTCGGAGATGGGGTTAATGATGCCCCGGTGCTGAATACGGCTGATATCGGCATTGCCATGGGGGCTCTTGGCTCGGATGCGGCCATTGAAGCAGCGGATGTTGTGATCATGGATGATGATCCTGCCAAGATCACGCTGGCTGTTTCAGCTGCGGGAAGGATTCTGAAAGTAGCCCGGCAGAATATCTGGTTTGCAATTATCATCAAGGTACTGACGCTGGTGCTTGGTGCACTTGGCATTGCCAATATGTGGATGGCCATCTTTGCGGATACGGGTGTAGCGATGCTTTGTGTGCTGAATTCGTTAAGACTGCTGAGAATTGCCAGACATTAACACAGGGGGGTCATCTTTACAGGGTGACTCTTTTTCCTTTTCACCGATAGAAACGTGTATAATCATACCGATGAGTAAGAAATGGTTTTTGATGGCAGGCTGTATGTCTCTTCTGTGTCTCTGTATGCCCATGCCGGCACAGGCACAGGACAGTATTGATATCAGTTCTGCTTCCTGTGTATTGATTGATAATGGCAGCGGCGCCAGGCTGTATGAAAAGGACAGTACGACGCCGCTGGCCAGTGCCGGCATGGGCAGGCTGATGGATGTCATGGTATCTATGGACAGTAACAGTGATACAGTGACATACAAGGCGGGCGATCATCCGTATAAGACAAAGATCGGATTGACGGATGGGGCTGCATACAATGTGGAGGATCTGCGCTATGCATCGATTCTGGCCAATGGAGAAGATGCGGCAGATGCCCTGAGTGATCTGAATGATGACACACTGCAGCGGATGAATGGTAAGGCAGCTAAGATCGGCATGACCGCTACGACCTATACCAATACGTATGGCTATGAGGATGGGGAAACATCGACGGCGTATGATATTGCCCTGCTGGCAAGGGAGTTTGTCAGAAATGAGGATCTGAAGATTTATTACAGTGCAGACAGGTATACGCCGACCTCTTTTGATAACAATCAGCAGCTGAGCCGGACACTGATGTCGTATGACGGTATTATCGGCGGCTATGAGACAGCTTCGGATCAGGCCAAGACTGTGGCAGTTGTGTCCGCAGAAAGAAACGGTATGAGTCTGACAGCAGCAGTGATGGGAGCGGCGGATAAGGATACAGCGGAAAAGGAACTGACGCTGTTATTGAATTATGGCTTTGATCACTATAAGAATGTGACCATTCAGAAAGAAAATGTGGCGGATGAAACGCTGGATTTGACCAGGGGGAATACGCAGTACCATATTACCTTCAGCCTTAAAACCGATATCAACGTCCTGATGGCGGCAGATAGTGATGAATCTTCTCTTTCCACTTCGGTGGAATATGAGAACAAGGATGATCCGGATGCGGTCAATGCTTATCTTGTGGTGAAACAGGATGGCAGGGAAGCCGGTAAGATGAAGCTGGATAAGACAGTAAAAAAGGAAAAAGTCACAAAGAAAGCAGGCATCGGTTTCTTTGACGGGTTTGCGATCTTTCTGGCAGTGCTGTTTACCGGCCTCTATTTATTGAAACATCTGACTCTGGCAATCAAACCGAAGGAATGAATCCTTCGGTTTTTCTGATAGAAATGAAAAAAGCTGAGGATTAACTCCTCAGCTGTGAATGTACTGGTAGCTGTAGGCATCAGACACGGCACGTGTACTGATGACGCCAAGGCCGCGGGCATTGGACTCGGAAATGACAATGGAATCACCGGATACTGCTTCAACAACAGCCACATGACCATAGAAGGCGGAGGCGCCTGCCTGACCTGGCGCAAAGACTACGACATCCCCGACCTGCGGGTTATTATCGACCGCATAGCCATAGGAAGCAGCGGAGGCTGCCCAGGCACCGCCATTGCCGAAGTAGCTGCCGCAGGGCAGACCGAGCTGGTGTCTTCTTTCATAGGCATACCATGTGCACTGGCCCCATGGATAGGCATTGCCGGAATCACCCGTCGCATGATCCGGTGTGCCTGCATATGTGATGCTGGCCGGCGTGCTTGTGGTGACATTCGAGATATCGGCAGCCCCAGCTAGGGTTTCATCAGCCTTGGCTTCTTCTTCCTGCTGGGCCTGCTGCTCAGCTTCTTTCTGTTTCTCTTCTTCCGACTTGGCCGCTTCTTCTTCGGCTCTGACCACTTCGGCCGGTTTCTTTACGTTGACGGTGTAGCTGACGCTGCTCTGCTTGGAAAGACCGTCGGCGACGGATACGGTAACTGTATAGGAGCCTTCGGTATTGACATCAACGTTGTCTGTTTCCTGAATGGATGCCGGCAGCTCTCCGGTAGGAGAGGTGATATAGCCGATGTTGTCGGTATAGCTGAAGGTGGAACCGAGGTCTACGGTAACTTCCTGGCTCTTGAGGATGATCTGAGGTTTCTTTTCTCCGGTCATCTTGATCGCCGCTTTTTCCACATAGGAAGTAGCGGTCGGACTGGCATTTTCTGCATCCGCAGCTGAGACAAGGCTCAGGCTGATCTGGATGGTCTGCAGACCTTTGTTGTTCTGATCGAAGTAGGAAACTTCCATGGTGGAAGCATTCATGTCGATATCAGACAGCTTCATGGTCGGTACAGTGGAAATATATTTGCGGATCGCTTCCTCTTTGAGGGTTTCAAAGGGATGCTGGTCATTGAGATCAATCTCATATACGGGAAGACTGGAGGTATCGGCGGCCGAGAGACCTTCATCTGCGAAGGCCTGTAGAGGGGATGCCAGTAAAAGACATGATGCCAGAGCAAGTCCTGTTCTGACAGTTTTTCTGCGGGTTTTCGTATTCATACTTTCCTTTTTTAACATTTTTAGAGATGAAATGACAGTGTTTTTCTGATTGTTCACAAAGATTACACAAAATGCATGCAAATATGTATGACAAACAGACAATATTGTATAAATGTCAGCTCAGACGATGGACCTGAAGGTTGCCGTTGGGCAGAGCGTACATATTGGAGACACCGACCCCAAGGCTCGGGTTCAGAGCATTGATGATCATGTCGTTGCCGATGTAGATGGCAGCGTGTCCATTGTAGGTCACAAGATCGCCAGGCTGTGCTTCAGAAGCGGGAATCAGTGTGCCGCACTGTGCCTGTGCCTCAGCGGTACGGGGCAGATTGATGCCGAAGTGGGCGTAGACATACTGGGTCAGGCCGGAGCAGTCAAAACCTGTTTGCGGACTTGTGCCGCCCCAGACATAGCTGTAACCGCTGAACTGCAGAGCATAATCCGCAATGGCGCTGCCGGTTTCACCAGAGATGCCGGAAATCAGAATCTGGCCGCTTGTATCGCCGGCATTGGCAATGGCGTTATTGGACGCTGCCGCAGCCTGTTCTGCCTGTTCCTGTTCAGCCCGTACGGTCTCAGCCGGTTTTCTGACTTCTACCGCATAGGAGATGGTGTTCTTATTGCCTTTGACATCATAGGCGGTCACGGTGACATTGTAAGTGCCTTCGGTGTTGACATCGACGTTGTCACTTTCCTGAATGGAAGCCGGCAGATCACGATTGCCGGTGGAGATGTAGCCGATGTTGTCGGTGTAATTGAATACCGAACCGAGATCAATGGTCATCGTATCGCTTTTGAGAATGATCTGCGGACCGTCTGCCCCATAAAGCCGGACGGCTGCAGTTTCGGCATAGTTGTAAGTATCAGCATTTCCATCTTTTCTGTCTACGGCAATGGAGAGCTTGATCTGGATGGTCTGCAGACCTTCTTTGGTACGGTCGAATGCCGTATTGTCCATGGTGGACTTGTCCAGATTCACATCTGCCATAGTCAAAGTAGGAGAAGAGGAAATGTATTTGCGGATGGCTTCGTCCTTCAGTGTATCAATCGGATCCCGGTCATTCATATTGATTGTATAAACCGGCAGACCCTGAGAATCGCTCAGGATGGTATCCGTACTGTTATCCGCATATACACTTAACGGAGCACAGAACAGACATACCGCTGCCGCAAAGGGAATGATTCCTGTTTTCAATCTGTTTCTTTTCTTCACTGCGTTCATACCTCCTCCTTCTACCGCTTATATAGGAATAAAAGGGGACAAGTCCCCATTACATCATTCTGCATTTGAGACAAATCAAAGAATTGTCTCTATCAGCCGTTGACCGGCACAAGGAAATCATAAGAACCGCGGGCCATAAACTGCGATAAAGGCATTGCATAGTTGACTCTGACATATACATCTCCGTTTTCAGGGATGTTGGCTTCTGTCACATATACCGTATCGCCATCCACCCGGTTGATATAGCCGGTGTGTCCATAATAGCTGAGATTGCGGCAGGAGAAGAAAACACCATCCTGGATATTGGAGGTGACAATGAACTGGCTTGGATACATGGCTGCGGTTGACAGTACTACATCCTGTCCATTGACGGAAGCGCACTTTTCACCATACTGCTTATAGAAAAGATACTTGACCAGATCCACACACTGTACCGGGCTGGTACTGTCTTGCTGGAAGTAGTAGGTATAGCCGCCCGCATCAGATGCCGCCAGCATATCTGCTTCATACTGGCTGCGGAAATCGGCATCGGTGTATTCGCCATCTGAGAGGAATTCAACATTCTTCAGAATCTCTTCCTGTACTTCTTCCGCCGGCTTTACGACGGTGACGGTGTAGCTGGTATGGGATTCAGCTCCCTGCTGGTCTACCGCCGTCAAATTTACGGTATAGTTTCCTTCCGTGTTCACATCAACGTTGTCGGTTTCACTGATGACCGGCAGGGCACTGCTGTCAGTTGTGGCTATGCCGATGTTATCGGCATAGTTGAAGGATGAACCAAGGTCGATGGTAACTTCACTTGCCTTGAGCACAATCTGCGGGCCTTCGCTCTGCAGCAGCTTGACCGTAGCGTTTTCGATATGACTGTAAGAAGAAATCTTATTGTCTTCTGTATGGGTAACAACGTTAAGGGTTGCCTTGACGTTCTGCAGGCCTGCTTTGGTACGATCAAAACCCGGTGCCTGGATGCTGGACGCATTGAGATCAATGTCGGACATGGTCAGCGTCGGGTTCTTTTCAATGAATTCCTGAATCATCTCTTTCTTGAGGGTATAGAGAGGATTCTCATCATTGCTGTTCAGTTCGTATATTTCGCTCTGCGTACTGCTGGAGTTATCTGCGTAGATCTGTGTCGGTGCACCAGCCCATAAAGTAAAAGCGGCCGATACAGGAAGCAGGATGCCTGCCAGTATTCTTCTCCCTGGTATTTTCTGCATAGTTCTATTTATAAGAAAAAAAAGCAGATCGCACAACCGAATCCAGGGAAATCACATTTTTATCCCATAAGATTTCACATAGTTGCGACATAAAAGCAATTATGTCGCAACTATTACCCGGGAAATGCGTGATTTCAGGAAATTGGTGCAATTCTGCTTAAGATTACGCTGTGATTCAGCCTAAACGGTGAACCTGCATATTGCCGTTATACAGGCTGTACATACTGCAGACCGCAACACCGCTGGACGGATTCAGGGCATTGACGATCATGCCGTTGCCGATGCAGAGGGCAGCGTGTCCGTTATAGGTGACAAGATCACCAGGCTGAGCTTCTGATGCCGGTACCTGAGTGCCGCAGGCAGACTGGGCTTCAGCGGTACGGGGCAGAGAGATGCCGAACTGGGCAAAGACATACTGGGTGAAACCCGAGCAGTCAAAGCCGGCCGGAGATGTGCCGCCGTAAACATACGGAGAACCAACCAGCGTCAGGGCATAGTCGGCGATGGCACTGCCGGTAGAAGCACTGATGCCGCCGGTATAGCCGGATACCGCACTGCCGGCAGCAGCGGCAGTCTGGCTCTGCGCCTGGGCCTCTGCCGCTGCCTGTGCGGCAGCCTGCTCTTCAGCCTGACGGGCAGCCTCTTCTTCGGCGGCTTTCTCAGCAGCTTCTTCGGCCGCCTTTTTGGCCGCTTCTTCTTCTGCCCGGACGACTTCAGCCGGTTTCTGAACCTTGACTTTGTAGCTGGCGGCAGTAGTGCCCTGGGCACTGACGGCAGTAACTTTCACATCATAGGTGCCTTCCGTATTGACATCCACATTGTCTGTTTCGGAAAGAACAGGCAGTGCATTGCTGGCGGAAGAGACCAGGCCGATGTTATCCGCATAGTTGAATGCAGAACCAAGATCAATGGTGACGCTGTCGCTCTTTAAAACAAGCTGCGGGGCATCGGAAGCGGTGATATTGATTTCTGCTTTCTCTGTTTCACAGAGCGCAGCAGCCGTTTTCTTTGTGCCGTCTTCATTCTGTACGACAACACTGACCTGAATCGCGGCAGGCTGCAGGCCGGTTCTGGTCCAGTCCAGCGTGGAAGTAGAAATGGAGGAGGCATCAACGTTGATCTCTTCCATCTTCAGGTCTCCACTCTTTTCCGCATACTTTTCAAGAACCTCCTGCTTCAGAGTATCAAGCGGGGACGGATCGTTCCTTTCGATCGTGTATACAGATACCTCACTGGTATCTGCTGTCTGTGTGTCGTCAGCGTATACTGGCAGACTGTTTAAAAGCGGTAGACATAATACCGTGATGACAGCTGCAACGCTGACTGTGTTTCTCATCTGTGTTGTTTTCAGCATAGTTCAAACCTAACCACGAAATTCTCGAATTTCCAACAAAAAGAGGCAAATTCACATATCAGTCACACATTCAATACGCCAGAATACGACAAATGAATAAAATTGACGTGACATGAAAATGCAATTTCTGAAGCTGAAAAAATACGCTTCAGCACTGCATTTTCCGCGTGTTTACATGCAGGAATGACACATAAAACAGCCTTGACAGAACATAGAAAGCACTCTCATTTTCCGTACGGAATGGACTACAATGGGCGCATGAAAACAGTCATACAGAGAGTCAGTGAAGCCAGTGTCACCATTGATGGAAAGGTGCACGGGGTGATTGAAAAAGGCTATATGATCCTGGTGGGATTCTGTGACAGCGATGATGAAAATACGGTCAGAGTGATGGGAGATAAGATCGCCAGGCTCAGAATTTTCGAGGATGAAAACGGAAAAATGAATCTGAATCTGTCTCAGGTAAACGGGGCGATTCTTTCCATCTCACAGTTCACGCTGTACGCCGATACTGCCAAAGGCAACCGGCCTTCCTTTACCGGGGCAGGAAAGCCTGAACACGCCTCTAAGCTTTATGATTACTTCAACAGCTATATGAGAAGCCTTGGCTTCCGGGTGGAAGAAGGGATCTTCGGAGCGGATATGAAGGTGCGCTTATTGAACGATGGGCCGGTGACAATCCTGCTTGATTCAAAGGACATGAAGAAAGCAAATCATGTATAATGGAGCGGTATGACCTGTGATTACAGTGACAGGCTGCTCTATGGCAGCCGGCTGTCTGCTGAAATCAAGCAGCAGCTCCATGAAAAGGTGGAAAAGTACATGCAGGCAGGATACAGGGTGCCGCATCTGGATACGATTGTGGTCGGTGATGATCCTGCCAGCATGTCCTATATCAGGGGCAAGCGCAAGGCATGTGAAGTTGTCGGCATTGAAAATGCCGTACATCACCTGCCCGGTTCTGCCAGCCAGGAAGAGCTGGAGGATGTGATTCATTGCTGCAATGAGAATGAAAACAGCGATGGTATTCTCTTACAGATGCCGCTGCCGTCTCAGCTTGATGCCAACCATGCCATCCTGATGCTGGATGTCAGTAAGGATGTGGATGGCCTGCATCCGCTTAATGTCGGCCGGCTCTACGCGGGTGAACCGTGCTTTGCCCCCTGTACGCCTGTCGGCATCATCTCGATTCTGGATGCCATGGGAGTGAAAATTGAAGGGGCCAGAGCTGTAGTTGTGGGCCGCAGCCGTCTTGTCGGCAACCCGGTGGCCAGACTCCTGCAGGATCGCAATGCGACCGTCACCATATGCCACTCTAAGACTGTAGACCTGCGTTCTATTACAAAGGAAGCAGATATACTGGTGGCAGCGGTAGGAAAGGCGAAGATGTTTGACCATACATATATAAAGGAAGGGGCATACGTTGTGGATGTCGGCATCAACCGCATGACAGATGGACATCTGTGCGGGGATGTGGATACGGAAGATGTACTTCCTTATGTTAATAAGGTAACGCCGGTACCTAAGGGTGTCGGACCGATGACCATCTGTGCCCTGATGCTGAATACGATTCATTCTTATGAAATGAGGCTAGGTCTATGAGTGTAGAGTATGATCTGAATGATATCGTGGAAATGAAAAAACCCCATCCATGTAAAAAGGCGAAGACATGGAAGATCATCCGTGTCGGTGCTGATATCAAAATCAAGTGTGAGGGATGCGGGGCGGTTGTCATGTTTCCGCGTCATGAATTTGAAAAGAAGCTGAAGAAAGTAGTACAGCATAACGAGAGTGAGGAAGAGAAGTAAATGGCTTTAACAGCAGGTATTGTAGGACTGCCTAACGTAGGCAAATCAACATTGTTCAATGCCATCACCAATTCACAGGTGCTGGCGGAAAACTATCCGTTTGCGACCATCAGCCCCAATGTGGGTGTGGTTGAAGTGCCGGATCACAGAATGGATGACTTTGTAAAGATTTTCCATCCGAAGAAGACGATTTATACAACCTTTGAATTTACCGATATTGCCGGTCTTGTTAAAGGTGCTTCCAAGGGTGAAGGCCTTGGCAACCAGTTTCTGGCCAATATCAGACAGACAGATGCCATTGTACATGTGGTCAGATGCTTTGATGATGAGAACATTGAACACGTGGAAGGCAGTGTGGATCCGTTAAGAGATATTGATGAAATCAATATGGAACTGTGTCTGGCTGATCTGGATACGGTAAACAACCGTATTTCCAAGGTTGTAAAGAAAGCCCAGACAAAGGATAAGGAAGCCATGAAGGAAATGGCCACACTCGACAAGTGTAAAGCCGCTCTGGAAGAAGGCAGACCGGTACGCCTGCTGGATCTGGATGATGACGATAAGGCTGCCATCAGAAACTATGGCTTATTAACTGCCAAGCCGGTGATCTATGTGGCCAACATGAGTGATGAAGAGATCGCTGATCCTGCTTCCAACCATTATTACAATGATGTAAAGAAGTTTGCAGCAAGTGAAAACAGTGAATGCATTGCCATCTGTGCCAAGATGGAAGAAGAACTGTCCGGTCTCGATAAGGAAGAAAAGAAAGCATTCCTGGATGATCTCGGCATTGAACAGTCCGGTCTCGATCAGATTATTCAGGCTGCCTATCATCTGCTTGGCTTGAGAACATTCTTTACGGTTGGTGAACCGGAGTGCCGTGCCTGGACATTCCATGAGGGCATGAAAGCACCGCAGTGTGCCGGCATCATTCACTCTGACTTTGAAAGAGGTTTTATCAGAGCTGAGATCTACGGCTATGAAGATCTGATGGAATACGGTACGGAGCAGGCCCTTAAGGAACATGGCAAGCTCAGAGTGGAAGGCAAAGACTACCTGATGCAGGATGGCGATGTTGTCTTCTTCCGTTTCAACGTCTGATGGACACCTGTGAAAGGAAAATACGAATCACGGAATCTGTGTTTTGAAGTACTCTCTCTTTGTGATAAACTGAACATAGATTAGACAGGAGGTAATGGTGATGAAACTGATCCTTGCGATTGTATCAAACGATGACGCTTCTGCGGTTTCTTCAGCTTTGACTAAGAATAATTTCTATATGACACGTCTGGCAACCACGGGCGGATTTCTGAGAGCGGGCAATACAACAATTATTGTCGGTACGGAAGATGATCTGGTGGACAAGTGCATTGACGTGATCGGTTCTGAAGCAAAGAGAAGAACAGAGATTGTTCCTTCCACAGCCAGCTATGATATCGGCCGCTATGCTTCATTCCCGGTCGAAGTACAGATCGGCGGTGCTACCATCTTCGTATTGGATGTAGCCCAGTTCAAGAAACTCTGAAGACAGGAAAAGCTCAGCTG
>ONOV01000150.1 GCA_900319505.1 uncultured Erysipelotrichaceae bacterium | reverse complement strand
TATGACAGTGAGGTCATAGATCTCTACTATGCAAAGAAAGGTGCTTTCATGGGTCAGCATCTGGATGAGGATGAGA
Organism: uncultured Erysipelotrichaceae bacterium; assembly: GCA_900319505.1. Taxonomy (GTDB): domain Bacteria; phylum Bacillota_I; class Bacilli_A; order Erysipelotrichales; family Erysipelotrichaceae; genus Bulleidia. The sequence goes on along the minus strand of ONOV01000150.1, from coordinate 2,115 downwards.
ATCTGAATGTGTCCCGGTACAGTCTCAGAGAGATTGAAGATATGATTACGGATGGAAAGATTCCGGATGCCAAGACCATGGGCATGGCTTTACTGATCCGGACGAATAAAGAAAGAGGCAGAATTTGATCAGGGCAGTATTCTTTGACATTGATGGAACACTGGTCAGTTTCAAAACCCATGAAATGCCATCCTCAGCAGTAACTGCTTTAAAAAAGCTGAAGGAAAACGGCATCCGCTGTTTCATCGCAACCGGAAGAGGGAAAGACGGTCTGGAGGTTGTCAGTGCCATACCCTTTGACGGGTATATCACCCTGAACGGACAATATGATTACACGACTGATCAGATTATCTATGAAAACTTCATCCCCGGCAAGGATATTCATATCTTAGTAGAAGAGCTGAAGAAACATCCTTTTCCCTGCGGCTTTCAGATGGAGGAAAAGAAGATCTTCAATTACCGGGATGAAAGAGTAGATGAAATCAATGCCATCACCCATAATGACAATCAGCCTGCCGGGGATGTATCTGATGTGGAAAATCATAAAGTATATCAGGCCATGGCTTTCATCTCCAGAGAGGAAGAAAAAGAGCTTATGAAAAAGCTGACCGGCTGCACCAGTGCCAGATGGCATCCGTCCTTTACGGATATTTCTCCCCTTGGCGGTACGAAAGTCATCGGAATGGATCTTTTTGCCAGGTACTATGGGTTTACGATGGATGAGACACTGGCCGTCGGTGATGGCGGCAATGACATCCAGATGCTGAAACATGCCGGCACATCCATTGCCATGGGCAATGGCGAAGACAGTGTCAAAGCCATCGCCGACTATGTCACAGACGATGTGGACCATGACGGTCTCCTGAAAGGACTGGATCATTATCATCTGCTTTGAGCATCGCATTTTGAGTCCTGACGCTTTTTCGATATAGTAAAGCCAGGAGGCATCATATATGGAAGAAACATTTGATATTGCCATTATCGGTACAGGACCTGCCGGTCTTGAAGCAGCCATAACGGCAAAAGTAAGAAATAAAAATATCATTCTCTTTGGCAGTAAGGAACTGTCACTGAAAGTCAATAAAGTGGATCATCCCATCATGAATTATCTCGGCATGCCTAAAGCAACCGGTAAGGAAATGATGGAAACATTCCATCGTCAGATTGATGATCTCGGTATTTCCATTACGGAAAAGAAAGTCGTTTCCGTCTATGCCATGGGTGATTTCTTCACTCTGCAATTGAGCGATAACAGTATGGTCAATGCCAGTGCCGTGATTCTTGCGGCAGGTGTGGTCGCCGGTTCGCCTTATCCGGGTGAAGAAAAGTTCCTGGGCAGAGGAGTGTCATACTGTGCTACGTGCGATGCGCCGCTGTACAAAGGAAAGAATGTAGCGGTCATTGCCGGTTCAGCAAAGGAAGAAAAGGAAGCAGCTTTCCTGTCGGAAGTGGTGAATCATGTGGACTATTTTCCTCTGTATAAAGGAGAACCTTCCTTCAATGACAATGTTGCTGTCCACCATGAAAAGCCGGCTGAGATCCTTGGCCGTATGAAAGCGGAACAGCTTAAGACAGATCAGAACACCTATGATGCAGACTGTGTTTTTGTCTTAAGAGAAGCACAGTTCCCGGGTCAGCTTGTTCCGGGATTAGCGACAGAAGGCAATGCAGTTAAAGTAGATCTGCAGATGAAGACAAATCTGCCGGGACTCTTTGCAGCAGGTGATATTACCGGTCAGCCTTATCAGTACATCAAGGCTGCCGGACAGGGCAATGTGGCTGCTCTTTCAGCAGTGAATTATCTGGCATCAAAGAAGTGACAAAAACAGGCTCTCCAAAATGTAAGGGGGAGAAGCCAATAACCTTGGGGGAGACTTTGGGGGAGAAACCCTGAACTATCCTGCTGTAAAAAGAAAGAATCCAGAAGCTGATGAGCACGCATATCAGTGTTCCAAAGTTTCTGGATTTTACTATTGAAGAGATGCGACAGAGTAGAAGTGTTATCTGCCGCATAACATGCAGGAATGTCATGATAGCGATTTTCCTCCTAAACTATTTACTCTGTTATTTTTCCTGCGTGTTCTTCTGTTTGTTATAGGGACCGCGTTTCTTTCC
>ONOV01000129.1 GCA_900319505.1 uncultured Erysipelotrichaceae bacterium | reverse complement strand
GTCTATGCCTGCACAGCCAAGGGCTTTGGTTTATTAAGCAAGGATGCACCGGAAGGTGAATCTGCCAATGAAGCTGAAGTGACGGTCAAGGATGGCAAGGTTGCTTCTGTGAAAGTGACAAAGTTCGGCGATACAAAGGGTGTCGGCGACAATGCCGCCAAAGATGATGCTTTGGCAGCATATGAAGGTGCGGATCTTGACAGCAGTGTAGATATCACAACGGGTGCTACATATACTTCCAAGAGTATCGCTTCCATGGTTCAGGCTGCTTTACAGGCAGATGCGAAGTAAGGAGGAGAGACACATATGAATCGTGATTCCAGTACGTATAAGATGGTTCTCCTTGGCATACTGTGTGCAGTGTGCGGACTGCTGCTTTCTTTAGTCAACAGTATTACTGCTCCGGTCATTGCCGAAAACAATCTGGCCAAGGTAAAAGAGAACCTGGAAGTTATTTTCCCGGATGGTCAGTTCGAGGATGTCAGCGACACCTATCTCAAGGATGATCAGTCCGGTCTGATTGATGCTATTTATGTTGCCAAGGGTGAAGGCACGATCTTCACTGTTCACGGCACCGGCTATAACTCCTCCGGCCTGACCTTCATGGTAGGTTTTGACAAGGATGGCAAGATTGCCGGTTTCATGGCTCTTGAGCAGAATGAGACAAACGGCATCGGTTCCACCGTATTTGATAAGGACTGGGCAGGCAAGTATATCGGTATTTCCACCAGTGATGATATTCCGATGAAGTCCGGCGCCACACTGACCTCTACAGCGGTCAGAGACGGCATCAAGGCTGCGCAGGCCATGCTGGATAAGGTATCTGAGTGAGGAGGTAAGAAGAAATGAGTGAAAAGAAGAAAACCAGTTTCGGCAAGAATCTGATTCTGAACAACCCTGTCTTCAGTCTGTATCTCGGTATCTGTTCCACTCTGGCTATTTCCACCAGCCTGAACAATGCCCTGGGTATGGGACTTGCCGTTACAGCGGTTCTGATCTGTTCCAATGTTCTGGTATCCATCGTTGCCAAAATCACACCGGATGATGTTCATATTCCGGTATACATTGTCATCATCGCAACTCTTGTTACGATTGTTGAAATGTTCATGCATGCCTATACGGCAGATCTGTACGCAAGCCTGGGCGCTTTCCTGGATCTGATCGTTGTCAACTGTATCATCCTGGGCCGTGCTGAAGCCTTTGCCTGTCAGAATCCGGTAGGTGCTTCCGCCATGGATGGTCTGCAGATGGGCCTTGCCTATACATGTTCACTGCTTGCCATGTCTTTGATCCGTCAGATTCTCGGCACAGGCGTTCTGAGCATGACAAACCCGTTCACAAACGCAACCATCTTCAGTATCCGTCTGCTGCCGAAGGGATTTGAGATGGGTATCTTCACATCACAGACCGGTGCATTCTTCACTTTCGCTACTCTTGCGGCATTAGTTGCCATCTACAAGGAGAGCCAGAACAAGCCGGCTAAGAAGGAGGCCAAGTAATCATGAATCTGTTTACACTGTTTATCAGTGCGATGCTGATTAACAACATCATCCTGACAAAGTTCCTGGGTATGTGTCCGTTCATGGGTGTTTCCACGCATCTGGATTCTGCCATGGGCATGGGCTTAGCCGTTATCTTCGTCATCTTCTGTGCTTCTGTTCTCTCCTGGTGCCTGTACTATGGCATACTGGTACCGCTGAAGATGGAGTACATGGAACTGATCTGCTTTATCCTGCTGATTGCGGCATTCGTTCAGCTGGTTGAGATGTTCATCAAGAAGAGCAATCCGAAACTGTACAAGCAGTTAGGTATCTATCTGCCTCTGATCACAACAAACTGCACGGTTCTGTATGTTGCCATGGATAACATCACCCAGAACTATTCTCTGATCGAGACAATGGTCAACTCCATTGCCGTACCTGCCGGCTTCATGCTGATGCTGGTCATCTTTGCCACCATCCGTACAAAGCTGCAGGCCAATGATATCCCGAAGCCTTTCCAGGGCAACCCGATCGCCTTTGTCATTGCCGGTATTATGGCAATCGCATTCGGTTCTCTGGCAGGTCTTGTCTGATATGAGAATTTTCATCGGACTTGCGCTTGTTGTCGGTCTGTTTCTGCTTGTTCTGTGGTCCTACCGCATGAATAAAAAAACACCGGTACCCAAGGGATGTGAGAATCTCACCCCTGACTGTAAAGGATGCGGTATCCGGGACTGCACACTGCGCACTGATATGATGAATAAGATCGAGGAGGAACTGAAGAAAGATGACGATCGTTAAAGCACTGATCATGATGCTGCTGTTAGGCGGTGTCATCGGCTTCCTGCTGGGCTTTGCCGGTACAAAGCTCCATGTAGATGAGGACACAAGAGTCAAGGATCTGCTGGAAATGCTGCCGGGCTACAACTGCGGCGGCTGCGGCAACCCTGGCTGTTCCGGTATGGCTGATGCACTTGTGGCAGGTACTTCCAGTATTGATGACTGCAAGCCCTGCAAACCTGAACAGAGAGCCAAGATCAAGGAATACATGAAAGAACACGATCTCTGATCGTTTCAAACCTGTTTCTGTCAAAGGAAACAGGTTTTTTTCATGGAGGAGAGTTTCTTTCTGCATATATAGAAAGCAGGAGGACCTTTATGAAAGTCATCATCAGAAAAATCCTGTGGATCATCATTGCCATATGTGTATTATGCTTTGCCGGCTATCAGGCTGTCAGAATGTACATCGAACGGAAGCTGGACTTAGTAGAGACAGCAACAGCTGCTCATGACATTACACCGCGCACGAAAATCAAGGCAGAAGATATCGTCATGGCTGAAGTGCCTGCGGCTTATCTTTTAAGCGGTACCTTTACAAAAGCCTCTGATCTTATCGGCCTGTATACCGATATCCGCTCTTACATACCGGCCGGTTCTCCGTTTTATACTTCCATGCTCAAAGAAGAGAAGGACCTGCCGGACCAGCCGTCCCTGCAGCTTCAGGAGGGACAGGCAGTCTATACAATGAACGGGGCATACAGCGATCTTTCTGTATTGAGTGCAGGGCAGCGGGTGGATCTGTATGTGAATCTGAAGAAAAGTGACGGCACACCGCTGTCCGGGTGTCTTCTGGAACATGTACGGATCATTTCTCTGCAGGATCATCAGGGAAAGAACATGGATGATGCGGACAGCGGGACACCGTATCTTGTTTCCTTTGCCGTAAATCAGAATGATATTGATCTATTGACCATGGCGGAAACAGCCGGTGAAATCCGTATCTTTTCAACTGCTGACAGTTCTTACAGTGAAGCGGAAGGAAAGTTGAAGGAAGATTCGCAGGCGGTACAGTATCTGCGTTCCATGATGGAACAGAATCAGGTCGAAATACTGGAATGAGGAAAAAAACAAAATAGTGCTTGCGTTATTCTGCAGTTCTGATAGAATAATACCTGCACATGGCGGCTATGGTGAAGTTGGTTAACACACTGGATTGTGGCTCCAGCACTCTAGGGTTCGAGTCCCTATAGTCGCCCCATGTAGGAAACCGCAGGCAACTGCGGTTTTTGTTTTTGGAGATGGATATGAAAGAAATGACACGGACACAGGCAATCGAACACGGCATGACGACAACTTACCGGAGACAGCTGTGGTCCAAGTTCCAGATTGCCGTAGGAAAGTATGAACTGATTCAGGATGGCGACAGGATTGCCGTATGTATTTCCGGCGGCAAAGATTCCATGTGTATGGCAAAGCTGATGCAGATGTATCAGAAGTATCATCTGAAGAACTTTGAATGCGTGTATCTGATGATGGATCCCGGCTATAACGAAGTGAACCGGAAGAAAATAGAAGAGAATGCGGCTGCCCTGGGACTGCCGCTGACTATCTTTGAAACCAATATCTTTGCCGTAGCTGAACATCAGAGCCATGGCTCCTGCTATCTGTGTGCCCGTATGAGAAGAGGGCACCTGTACAACAAGGCAAAGGAACTTGGCTGCAATAAAATTGCTTTGGGCCATCATCTCAACGATGCGATTGAGACAACTGTCATGTCCATGTTCTATTCCTCCAAGCTTGAGACAATCATACCCAAGTCCCACAGTGAAAACTTTGCAGGCATGGAGCTGATCCGTCCCATGTACTGCATCAAGGAAGAGGATATCATCGCCTGGAGTAATGCCAACGGCCTTTCCTTCATTCAGTGTGCCTGCCGGTTTACGGAAAACAGCACGATTGATGAAAGAGGGGTCGGCACATCCAAGCGCCGGGAAGTCAAAGAATTACTGAAGCGTCTCAAAGAAACCAATCCGGAGATCGAAGACAATATTTTCCGTGCTCTGCATGCGGTCCGGATTGAAAGCTTCCCGGGCTATAAGGCAGATGGACAGCTGCACAGCTTTCTGGAAGACTATGACAGGAAAGGGCATAGCTTTCAAATGAACCATGGAGAGAACACTGGAAATAACAGCTGACGGGAGAACCTATCCGGTTCATATCACATATAAGCGGATCCGTTCGGTGTATCTGCGGGTGAATGAGGACGGCAGCCTGAAGGTGAGCAGTCCCTGGGGTGTCAGTGATGAACAGATCATATCCTTTATTCAAAGCCGTCTGGACTGGATCAATGCCGCCCGGAAGAAAAGTGAAAAAAGAGAAGCGAGCACATTGACGGGAAGAGATGGCAGGACTGCCATGTTCATGGGAAGAGCCATGCCGGTCCGGTTTGAAGAAAGCAGTAAAAAAGAGATGATCCTTATGGATCATGAGATTATCTTTCATATTCCTGCCTGGAATCCGGATCTTGCGGAAGCATTGTTCTATCAGAAAAGTGCGGCCATCATGGCAGAAATGGTCAAAGAGAAAAGAAAGCAGTGGGACCGGAAGATCTGTCTGGCTAACGGCATTGCCCCGCCCCGCATCACCATCAAATACATGACGTCAAGATGGGGTTCCTGTACGCCGGCCCATCATCATATTTCCTTAAGCGTGCGGCTCATGCATTATCCGGAAGGCAGTATGGATTATGTGATTCTGCATGAATATGCCCATTTTCTGCAGGGAAATCACGGACCTGATTTCTATGCCATCATCGACTTCTATATGCCGGAATGGCAGAAGTATGATGCCTGTCTGAAAGGATGAAAGCGCTTTGCGGAAAATGTAAAAAACAGATCAGATATTCATCATGAGTGCTTGCACCATATCCTGTTTTCGATATAATAGTAGTAACAGAACAGCGCAGAAATGCACAATTAGAAAACAGGAGACAAACATCATGGTTTACACAGATGATTTTGTATTTTTTGAAGAATCAGAAGGAGTCGTTGGAACTGTTTTAGGTGCGTCTGTGCGCGGTTTCGGAAAGTATTTTTAAGATGGAAGCAGCTTCCATCTTTTTTGTACTTGTTTGAGAAATACAGGAGGAAATCATTATGGATCAGACAAATCAGGAATTCTTCGATGCGGCCGCCAGCGGCGATTTTGCCAAGGTATGTGCAGAGGTATCAAAGGGAGCTGATGTGAACATTGCCAATGGCGATGGCCGTACAGCTCTGATGCGCAGTGCCAAGCGCGGCTACGAGGACATTGTCCGCTTTCTGCTGGACAATGGCGCCAATCCCCGTGCCCGTGATAAGAACAATAAGACAGCACTGATGGGCGCTGCCAAGAAGGGACATGTAGAGATCTGCCGCATGCTGATACATGCCGGAGCAGATGTGAACTCCCATGATAACAAGGGCAGAACAGCCCTGATGAGAGCATCTCTGTTGGGTGAAACAGATACCGTGAAGTATCTGATCTCCAAGGGTGCAGATGTCAATGCGACAGATGAACAGGGCAGAACGGCTTTAATGGAAGCTGTCAATGCCTATAAGAGTGATATAATCGCTTTCCTGATTGAATCCGGTGCGGATGTCAATGCGGCGGATGGCAGAGGCTGCACGGCTTTGATGAGAGCAGCTTATATCGGCTATCCTGAACTGGTCAAGTATCTTCTTGCTCATGGTGCAGATAAGACACTGAAAGACTATGACGGCAATATGGCGATCCATTATGTCCGTAAGGAATGCCTGGCGGATCTGAAGGATCTGTTGAAGTAAGGGGCGTGCATCATGAAGGATTATTTAGCGAATGAAGTACGCAACGTAGTTGTGCTTGGCCATTCCGGTGCCGGTAAGACAGCTGTGATTGAAGCAGCCATGTACTTTACCAGACGCATTGATAAGTTCGGCAAGAACAGTGATGGTACAAGTGCGCTGGACTTTGATGTGGAAGAGGGCAGAAGAGGAACATCCTGCTATATGCACCTGGCTCCGATCGAGTGGCGCAGCAAGAAGATCAACTTCATTGATACCCCAGGCTATATGGACTATGCCGGTGAAGAAGCTACAGGTCTTGCCGTAGGAGACAATGCGCTGATTGTGGTCAATGGCAAGGAAGGCGTTGAAGCCGGTACGGAAAGAGCCTGGAAGGAAGCCGGCAGGCGTCATCTGCCGACTATCTTCTTCATCAATAAGATGGATGATGAAAATGCGGACTTTGATGCGGTTGTCGCATCTTTGCGTGACAAGTTCGGCAATTCGGTCTTCCCGTTTGAAATGCCAATCTATGAAGGCGGAAAGATTGTCGGTTCCGTCAATATCCTGCGTCAGAAGGCATGGTATTACAATGACCGTGAAAATGCGAAGGAAGTACCGGATGATCTGAAGGATAAGGCAGAAGAATACTATGACGAGATCGCTGAAGCCATTGCCATGACGGATGATGAGCTGCTGGAGAAGTTCTCTGACGGCCAGAAGTTTGAAGAACATGAAGTCGCAAAGGGCTTGAGAATCGGCGTGCGTTCCGGTGATATCAGACCGATCTACTGCGGGGCTGCCGTAGATCAGACCGGCATTGAAAGACTGCTGGATCTCATTACGGAATACTTCCCGAGCTATGCCGAGAAGGGACATATTCATGCGGTCAGTGCCAGAGGAGATTCCATTGAAATGGAGACAAATGAGAATGAAGCACTCTCTGCCTTTGTCTTCAAGACTGTGATTGACCCGTTTGTCGGCAAGATCTCTTTCCTGAAGGTATTATCCGGCGTCATGAATTCAGACAGTGAAGTCTACAATGCCAATAAGGACTGCACGGAAAAGATCTCTCAGATCTATGCCATCAACGGCAAGTTCCAGCTGGGTCTTGGCAAGCTGTTTACTGGTGATATCGGAGCTGTTGTCAAACTGTCACAGACTCAGACCAACGATACGCTGTGCACCCGTTCCAGAGTTGTCACCTATCCGCCGATTGCCTATCCGCAGCCGATGCTCGGCTTTGCCGTATGGCCCAAGACCAAGGCAGATGAAGACAAGATGTCAGTCGGCATCCGCAATATGGAACAGGAAGACGGCACGCTGAAGCTTGTCAACAATGAAGAAACCCATGAACAGGTGATGTATGTTGTGGGCGATCAGCACGCTTCTCTTGTCTGTGCCAAACTGAAAGCAAAGTACAAGGTGGATGTCAACCTGACCGAACCTACCGTACAGTATCGTGAAACCATTACCGGCAAGGCAGAACAGCAGGGCCGCTACAAGAAACAGAATGGCGGCGCCGGCATGTATGGCGATGTATGGGTGAGATTTGAGCCGACCGACAGTGAAGATATGGTCTTCGCGGAAGAAGTGTTCGGCGGTGCCGTACCGAAGCAGTACTTCCCGCCGGTTGAAGCAGGCCTGAGAGAATGCATGAACCATGGCGTTCTGGCCGGCTATAAGGTAGTCGGTGTCAAGGCGACGCTGTATGATGGATCCTATCATCCGGTAGATTCCAAGGAAGCAGCCTTCAAGGAAGCGGCCAGACTTGCCTATGTACAGGGCATGCCCAAGGCAAAGCCGGTTCTTCTGGAACCGATCGGAAAGATTACTATTACCGCTCCGGAAGACTATACCGGTACGCTCATCGGCGATCTGACCAAGAGAAGAGGATCGATCCTGGATATGAGCTCCAATGAAGACGGCGATCAGGTGATTGAAGGTGAAGTGCCGATGCGCGAAGTGCTGAGCTATGCGACGGAACTGCGTTCCATGACCCAGGGCAGAGGCTCCTATGTCATTGCCTTTGACCGCTACCAGCAGGCCCCGAAGGATGTCGCAGATCAGGTTATTGCGGCAGCCAGGGAAAAGAAAGAAAAGTAAATCTGTTACACAGAAGGCATGGACCTGTCCAAAGAGGCCTGTGCCTTTTTCTTATACTGTGTGCAATTTTATCGATTCGACGGTAAAATAGAACAGAAAGAAGGAAGAAATGTCATATCCAAAACCATTTACGCCAAAAACCATTGATAAGCATCTGAAGGATGCCGGTTTCACACAGGAAAACGCAGCTTTTCTCAACGCCTTTTTCCGTGCCTCGGCCAACCTGTACGGAGTGGTGAGTCTGCGTCAGATGTATTCCCTCTACCGGGATTATAAAAAGCTGAAAGAAGCGCCGAAGCTTCATCTGCGTGATTTTGTCTCCTATGCAGTGATCACCCGGCGGGCAAAGACCAGCTACCATGTTTATTCATATGATGAAGTAAGGCATGATGGCAGAGGGGAAGCAGGGGACATCGGCAGCCTTGTGATTCATACCGATCTCATCATGCCGACCGGTGATCCCTTCAATGCCGTTGACAATCTGCTGATGCACGTCAGTGAGTCCATGCGCTACTATATGGATCCCGATTTCCTTACATATACCGGAAATATGGATGAAAGTCATGAAGCAGAAAATCTCAGAACATTCTATGGTTCTTTGGAAAGCACGGGGGATACGTTATTCAAAGGGGAATCCTGTGAAAGAAAGAACAGCTTCAAAGGCATGCGCCTGAATGAAATGTCCGTCCTTACTCTTGCACAGGAAGAAAAAATGATGGTACTGCAGAAGGATCCAGAGAAGTATGATAAAGCACTGCGGCAGCTTGCGGATCAGAAAAGAAGTGCAGCTGAGATTCTCTTAAGTGAAACAAGAGCTTTTCAGCGTCTTGGCTATATCAATGAACTGCTTGTCATCCGGGTTCATGCTTTACTTGAACAGTATGGGGCACAGCTGAATACAGAACAGGACAGCCAGCTGGAACAGCTGCTCAGCGCTTATACAGATACGATGCCGTGCGATCGGCTCAGAGGCTGGTCCAATGCCGGCCTGCGGGAATACGCAAAGCTCACGCAGCAGTAAATAAAAAAGGTGCTTTCCATTATGGGAGAACACCTTTTCATTCGTGCCCGTGGCCGGACTCGAACCGGCACGGCATCGCTGCCGGGGGATTTTGAGTCCCCTACGTCTACCAATTCCATCACACGGGCATGCTTAATTATGATACGCCAGGAACAGTGAAACCGCAATTGGACATGCATGAAAAGCTGATGAAAATTTATCCTCTCTGTTTCTGACAAAAGGGATACAATGATTGTGCTTTTTGAGCAGATGAAAGGGAAATTCATGAAGAAACTGATTCAGAAACTCAATGGAAAGATATATCGCAAGAGAATGGCCTGGTTTTTTCTGATTGCCAGTCTGTTTCTTCTTTTTTATTCACCGCACATCAAAGTGCAGGTGAATATGGACAGTACATACGGCGGCACGTTCATTCTGTCCCACTTCAATACGGACCGCGGGGAAGAAATCTTCACCAACTACCGCTATACATCGCATAAGAGCTATTATTCGGTGCTGGCAACGGATGATATCATTGTGGACCGGATCCCGTTAGTGACCAATTCCATCCGCATGGAACTGATGAATCTCAAGACCATGACCATTGACAGTATTGATGTGAGTTTCGGTCCATTCCGGCTGGCAACATATGATGCGGATCATTTTTCAGAATTTCTGAAGTCGACAAGCGGCCTTGATATTTCGACTGATACGGGAAAGATCGTCGTCACCAGCCAGGGAACGGATGGCTGGTTCCAGTTCCAGGATACTGAGTATTTCCATAAAACGGCCTGGGTATTCATCTATGGCATGATCATGGTGTTCAGCTGGCTTCTGGCGGATCTGATCACCAAGCATATTGATTTTATTGTGGCCATTCCGCTCAGGGAGGTCATGTTAATAGCAATACCGATCTGGGTGTTCTTCATGGGAGAGCTCATCATCGGCAGCTATTACTACATCGATATTGAACACCGCATGCTCAATGCGGCAATCCTGATTGTACTGTACAAGGTTGTGTATCTGATCTTCCGGCGAAGGGCAGGGACCGTTGCCTGGTGTAATTTCGGCTGGATCATCTTCTGTATTGTTGATACGTTTGTGACGGTTTACCGCAACCGGCCGATTGCCCCATGGGACTTCAGTGCCATCGGCACGGCCCTGGATGTGGCCACAAACTATGATTATTCGATCACCTATACGATGGTCATTGCTCTGATCATGTGCTTTGTGCTGTACTTTGCGTTCTGCCTGTGTCCGAAGGATATTTCAAAGATCAACAAGTATTATCTGATCTATCCGGCCATGATCATCTGTGTTGCTGTATTCATCAGTTCCATCGGCCAGTATTATCTGTGGGATATGAACCTGCTCTCCGTCTATGAAACGGATGGTCTGGCCCTGACCTTTACGGGTCTGACCCGGCAGTATCTGGAAGACAGGCCGAAGAAGCCGGACAGCTATGATCTTGCCAGGATGAAAAAAACAGCCGAGCAGATGCGCAAAGATGCCAAGGCGGATGTTGATCCCAACGGCATCACGCCGGTCAATCTGATTGTCATCATGAATGAATCCTTCTCCGATCTGGATGTCGGCGGAACCGATTATGCGGATGGAGCAATCAGTTATTTCCTGAATCTTGATAACACGATCCGGGGCAATATGTATGTTTCCGTCCGGGGCGGCGGCACATGCAATACGGAATATGAAACCCTGACCGGCAACAGCACAGCCTTCTTCCAGGCGGGTGTCTATGCCTACAACATGTATATGAACCGTTCCGTACCATCCCTTGTCTCTGTATTCAATGGCATGAATTACAGCACTACCGGCATTCATCTGGGCAAGGCTACCAACTGGAACCGGAGAACTGCCTATAAGCAGCTGGGCTTTCAGAACACTGTCTTTGCGGATAACTTTGATAGGCTGGAGACAGTCCATGGCTATCCGACAGATGCCCAGGACTATGAAGTTCTGGAAAAGCAGTACCAGGATCACAATGACAGTCCTCAGTTCATCTTCAATGTGACTTACCAGAATCATGGCGGATATGGGGATGCGGATGACCTGACCAGGACATTTGATCTCAAAGCGTCCGGTTATTATCCAGCCGTCGTGAATTATCTGTCTCTGCTGCAGCTGTCGGATCAGGCTTACAAGGATCTGATCGCATACTACAGCAAAGTCGATGAACCGACCATGATCGTCATGTATGGCGACCATCAGCCGGGCCTTGGCGACAGTGCGGATATGCTGTTCTTCCCGGATGCCGGCACCCCGGAAACGGATATGAAGGAATACATCACACCGTTTGCCATCTGGGCCAACTATGATATTCCGGACCAGTATATCGACAGGATCAGTGCCAACTACATGTCTGCTCTGATTATGCATGCGGCAAATCTGGAAAAGACACCGTACCAGCAGTATCTCTATGAGCTGTATCAGAAATATCCGGTTATTTCCCTGTATGGCTGCTATGATGCGGACGGCAATTTCTATGATTCCGTCAAGGATATCAAAGACGATGCGGTGGATATGTATCACTGCTTTGAATATAACAATGTATTTGATTCAGAACGGGAAGATTCATTCTTCTCCCTGGATCAGTAAACTGTTCAGCTGATGTTCACATAACATCATGTGAAAACAGGTAAACTTAACATGCAAAAAAGAGGATGAATATGTTTGGATTACTGAAGAAACTGAAAGAGAAAAGGGAAGAAGAAAAGAGTGAACAGGAAGAAAAAGAGAAAGAGGAAGCACTTCAGCACCGCCAGAGCGGCCGCAATCATATCTACAAAGGCATGTACTGCCCGACCTGCGGCTATATGACAGTCAATGAAAATTCCAATGAACTGCCTCTGGAAGGCTTCGCCTTATGTCCTAACTGCGGCGATCATCTCAAGACCGGCTGGTTCATCAAGAATGAAGACGGCTTCTCTTTGACGGAGAATAACAAGGCGGCAGCTTCACTGCAGGAAGAAAGACCGAAGCAGTCGGAAGTATCCGGCGGCCATTACAGAGTCAGAAAGGCAGGCCCGAACAGAGGACGGCTGAACGGACATTTTACGTATTGATGACGGTATGATGGTTCATACCGTTTTTTAGATGAGGTGGATAATGAAAGCAGAAATTGTGACAAAGAAAAGTTTCCGGGTAACCGGCCGGGAAAAGACATATGCAATCGAAAACTGTATGCAGAAAATACCGCAGTTCTGGCAGGAACATAACGCACACCCGGATGGCATTCATGGGGTATACGGCATCAGCTTCATGCATGATGCGGAGGTGACGTACTGCATCGCAGATGATGCGGCGGGACAGAACGGCATAAGCCATGCCTTTGAAGAAGGAAAATGGCTTATCGTACGTGACCATGGACCGCTGCCGCAGGCAATGCAGAATACGATTCATATCATAGAGGATTTCTATCTGCCCGCCCATCCTGAAATCAGGGCAGATCCAGGCGTGATGATCGAATACTATACAGATCCCTGCGGCTATGAAAAAGGCGGGCAGGATGAAAACTATGCATATGAGATCTGGATGAAAATCAGGGAGGAAAGATGACAGAAGAAAAGAAGCTTGCCGTACTGTTTCCCGGCATCGGCTATACAAATGACAGACCTTTGCTTTACTATGCAAAAAAACTGGCGCAGAAACACGGCTGTGACATCCTGCCCGTCAATTACACCGGTTTTCAGAACCCGAAGGATGTCATCGGAAAAGCCGATGTGATGAAAGCTTCCTTTGAACTGGCATACAGACAGAGTGAAGAGATCCTGCAGGATGTAAACT
Organism: uncultured Erysipelotrichaceae bacterium; assembly: GCA_900319505.1. Classification (GTDB taxonomy): domain Bacteria; phylum Bacillota_I; class Bacilli_A; order Erysipelotrichales; family Erysipelotrichaceae; genus Bulleidia. The sequence goes on along the minus strand of ONOV01000129.1, from coordinate 1,523 downwards.
GGAAGGAATACAGCAGAATACTGTTTATCTCCAAATCTGTCGGTACGGCTGTGGCGGCAGCGTATGCTGAAAGACATGAACTGCAGACTGAGAATATCTACTTTACCCCGGTAGAAGGCACCTTTCTTTTCATGCAGGAACACAGCGGCATCGCTTTCCATGGCACTGCTGATCCCTGGGCTGATAATGCCATGGTGGAAGAAAACTGCCATAAATTCAGCATTCCGCTCTATGTGACAGAACAGGGCAATCATTCGCTGGAAACAGGGGATGTCTTGAAGGATATTGAACAGCTGAAGCAGATCATGTCTGAAACAGAGGCATATATCACCAGGGAAGACGCATGAGCGTCTTTTACTCTGCCTGAATAAATTTGATTAAATATAATTGACATAAATAAAAACGACTGCTATATTCAGATGCAGAAAGAAGGTTAGATGATGAAAACAGCAGTAAGATATTATTCGCGTTCCGGCAATACACAGGCGCTGGCTGAGGCAATTGCCAGAAAGGCAGGTGTTAAGGCAGTTTCGGTAGATGAAAAGGATGCGCCGATCCAGGAAACGGCAGATCTGCTTTTCATCGGCGGCGGTCTTTATGCCTATGGTCTGGACAAGCATCTGAAGGAATATATCCGTACGCTTGATCCTGAAAAAGTGAAAAAGGCGGCAGTGTTCTCCACGTCATGGCTTTCCCGCCATGGCCTGGATCTGCTGAAGAAGGAACTGAGTGAAAAAGGAATTGCTGTGGCAGAGGAAGTCAACTATGCCAGGAATCATCCTGATGATGCGGCGATTGCCCGGGCCGCAGAAATCACGGGCAGACTGATAGAGGAAAAATAACATGAATCTTTACGATTACAGTGTACCGAAGACAGACGGCAGCGAGCTGTCCCTTGCAGCTTATAGAGGAAAAGTCATCCTCATTGTCAATACAGCTACCGGATGCGGTTTTACCCCGCAGTATAAGGATCTTGAAAGCATGTATGAGAAGTATCATGAGAAGGGACTGGAGATTGTCGATATTCCCTGCAATCAGTTCATGGGCCAGACACCCGGTACGGATGAAGAAATTCATGAATTCTGCACGCTGAAATACAATACGAAGTTTGCACAGATGAAGAAGTCAGAGGTCAATGGGGAAGGTCAGCTGCCGCTGTATGCCTATCTCAAGCAGCAGCAGGGATTCAAAGGCTTCGGCAAGGGTGTCAAGGCACATGCCATGTCGGCCATGCTGAAGAAGATCGACTCCGATTACAAGAACAATCCGGACATCAAATGGAACTTCACCAAGTTCCTGGCAGACCGGGAAGGAAACGTTGTCGCACGTTTTGAGCCGACCGCAGATATGAAGCAGGTCGAAGAAGCTGTTGTCAAACTGCTATAAGTACAGCAGTCCGTTATGCATCATTCTTCTTTTCTAAGAAGGATGATGCTTTTTTTTCTGTCTGCTTCATTTCAGAAGAGAAACAGCCCGGTCATAAGATTTCTTAAGGCTGTCTTAGGAATAGGTTCAGATGCGCT
>ONOV01000195.1 GCA_900319505.1 uncultured Erysipelotrichaceae bacterium | reverse complement strand
CTGGTGCGGAGCGGATCTCAAAGATCTCAAACCGTAATCAGATCATATGGGAATACTGCTGCAGGCAGGATTGACAAGGAGAAACAGTGCATATGGAAATGCAGATGAAAAAGGTACAGGAGCTGCCGACTCCTGAAGAAATGAAAAAACTTTATCCGCTGCCGGAAGGCATCCGGGAAATCAAGGAAAAGCGGGATGAGGAAATCAAGGCCGTGCTGGAAGGAAGAGACAGCCGTTTTCTTCTGATTATCGGACCGTGTTCGGCGGACCGTGAGGATGCGGTGCTGGATTATATGAAGCGTTTGGCCAGGGTGCAGGAAGAAGTGAAAGACAGATTTCTGATCATTCCGCGCGTCTATACCAATAAACCGAGAACAAAAGGACTTGGCTACAAGGGCATGCTGCACCAGCCGGATCCTCATAAGGGAGAAGATCTGTATGCAGGCATTGTTGCCATTCGTGAACTGCATACAAGAGTTGTGCTGGAAACAGGCTTTACCTGTGCGGAAGAAATGCTCTATCCTGAAAACCATGCCTATCTGTCGGATCTATTGGCATATGTAGCAGTAGGGGCCAGATCCGTGGAGGATCAGCAGCATCGTATGACCGCCAGCGGCATCGGTATTCCGGCCGGCATGAAAAATCCGACTTCCGGTGATCTTTCCGTCATGATGAATGCCATCATGGCAGCCCAGAACCCCCAGACATTCATCTACCGGGGCTGGGAAGCACAGACAACCGGCAATGAACTGGCCCATGTTATCCTGAGAGGCTATCAGGATAAATTCGGCAATGCCCATCCGAATTACCACTATGAAGATCTCATGCATGTGAATGATCTCTACGAAAGCATGAAGCTGAAGAATCCGGCCGTGATTGTCGACTGCAACCACTGCAATTCCGGCAAGCAGTATATGGAACAGATCCGCATTGCCAAGGATGTCATGCACTCAAGACATGTCAATCCGAGAATTCATGATCTGGTCAAAGGGCTGATGATTGAAAGCTATCTGCTGGATGGCAACCAGCCTTCCAGCGGTGATGTATACGGCCTTTCCATTACCGATGCGTGCTTAGGCTGGGATAAGAGTGAAAAGCTGATCAAGGAGCTGGCGGAAATCGTCGACTGAGTTTGTTGAAGCGTCCCGTTCGGGACGTTTTTTCGTGCTCTTGTCTGAGTCTCTTAATGTTAAATCTCCGAAAGAGTTTTACATGGATTTTTCACAGCTCCTGTTTTTTGCTTTACACAGCACCTTTATCTTTACTTATGTACCAAGGGAGGCGTAAAGCAAAATTATGGTATCTAAAAAGAGTTTAACAGCGTGCATTCTGGCCGCAGCGATGCTGGCTGGATGCGGTTCAGGTTCTAGTGCTGGCACAGCAGCGTCCAGTGATTCTTCTACAGCTTCTACCGCTGCTTCTGAATCCGTATCCGGTTCTGTAACCGCAGCCGGTTCTTCCGCACTGCTGCCGCTGGCACAGGCAGCTGCCGAGTCTTTCATGCAGAAGAACCCTGACTGTGTCGTTACAGTCAATGGCGGCGGTTCCGGTGAAGGCCTGAAGCAGGTCGCTGATGGTTCTATTGATATCGGTGATTCCGATGTATTCGCTGAGGAAAAGCTGGACGCAAGTGCAGCAGATGGTCTGGTTGATCATCAGGTTGCCATTGTTGCCATGGCTGCCGTTGTCAATAAGGACCTTGGCATTACCAATCTGACTACAGATCAGCTGATTTCCATCTTCAAGGGTGAAACAACTAACTGGAAGGATGTAGGCGGTCCGGATGAGGACATTTTGCTTGTCACAAGACCTTCTTCTTCCGGCACAAGAGCTACTTTCTCCAAGTATGCCATGAACGGTGAATCCGAAGCTGACAACCAGGCTCTTGAAACAGATGACTCCGGCACACTGGTACAGACAATTACAGATAACAAGGACGCCATCGGCTATGTTGCTCTGAGCTACCTTGTTGAAAATAAAGATCTGCAGGCAGTTTCCATTGATGGTGTTGAACCTACACTTGAAAATGTATACAGCGGCGACTACAAGGTATGGAGCTATGAGCATATGTATACAAAGGGTGACGGCAGTGATGCTGCCCAGGCATTCATCAAGTATATGACAAGCGATGAATTTTCCAGCAAGGTCGAAGACATGGGCTATGGTGTTGTTGCTTCACTGACAGACGCTGCCAAGAAGACCCACGCCGACTGAGACCATTGAAAATCAGTCATGAAGCCGGGGCGTTTTCCCGGCTTTCTTTTCATGAAAGGAGAGATATTTGTGGATGATCAATATACGGCCAGAATGGTAAAAAAGGATGGTCATGCAAAAATCCTTTATACCGTATGCGGTCTGTTCATTATTGTTCTGACTGTCGCCATCGGTGCGTTTCTGATTTATAAGGGAAGCGGTACCTTTGTGACAGCCCACCACAGTGTCTTCGAGTTCCTGTTTTCAAGCAAATGGGAGCCGCTGGACAGTGTGGGTAAGTATGGCGGCAAGGTAGGTGCACTTGTCTACATTGCCGGTTCGTTGATGACATGTGGCCTGGCACTGGTATTTGCGATTCCGTTTGCGGTAGGAACAGCTGTATATCTGGCTGAGATCAATCTGAAGTTCGGGGAAAAGTTCATCCGTCCGGCAGCGGAAATCTATGTCGGTATTCCTTCGGTTGTCTATGGCTGGGTGGGTCTTACCATTCTGGTGCCGTTTATCCGTGATGTATTCCATGCCAAAATGGGCGGCTTCTCGGTCTTAGCGGCTTCCATTGTGCTTGCGGTCATGATCTTCCCGACCATTACGACCGTAGCAGCCGATGCCATTCAGGCAGTGCCGCAGTCGTATCGTGAGGCAGCCTATGGCATGGGGTCAACCAGATGGCAGGTGATCCGCCACGTGGTGCTGCCGGCCGCGTTTGGCGGAATTGCCACAGGTGTGATTCTCGGTCTTGCTAGAGCGATTGGTGAAGCGCTGGCGGTTGCCATGGTCATCGGCAAGACAAGAAGCTTCCCGCAGAACATTCTCTCACCGACCAACAACCTCACCGCAGCCATTGCGGCTGACATGGGCAATACGGCAAACGGCGGTGAACATAATATGGCCCTGTGGTCCATGGCTTTACTGCTGTATATCATTTCAACGATTCTCATCTTCATTATTCATCGGATGAGTCATAAGAAGGAGGACTGACATGACGGTAAAAGATGAAAGCGCACCCGCTGAAGTAAATCATGAAAAACTCTATGCCCGTGCCCGTAAGGCAGATCATGTCGCTACCGGCTTCTTCACCTTTTTCGGCTGGTTCATGACTGCATTTCTTGTCATCTTCACTGCTTATATCATCATCAAAGGATTTGCCGGCTTCCAGCCTGAATTTCTGACGGCTACCAGCAACGGCATTCTCAATCAGCTGTTCAATACGGTTTATCTTGTTGTTCTGTCTCTTCTGATCTCGGTGCCGCTCGGTATCGGTGCCGGTGTCTATCTGAGCCAGTATGCAAAGAAGGGGAAGTTTCTGACTTTCTTAGAAATTTCCATTGAATCTCTGTCTTCTCTGCCTTCCATTGTCATCGGTCTGTTCGGTTATCTGGTTTTCATCCTGATGACTGGTCTTAAATGGAACCTTCTGGCCGGCGCTCTGGCTGTGAGTATTCTATCCCTCCCTTTAATCACAACCGAGACAAATAATGCTTTGAATTCTCTGCCGCCGGAATACAAGGAAGGTTCTCTGGCTGCCGGTGCCACCCTGGCCCAGACCATCAGGCACGTACTGCTGCCGGCAGCTCTACCGCAGATTCTGACCGGTGTCATCATGGCTGCCGGAAGAGGCTTTGGCGAAGCAGCTGCACTTCTGTACACAGCCGGCCAGTCCACAGTCATCAACTGGAACAACTGGAACATCACCAGCCCGACCTGTCCGCTCAACCCGTTCCGTTCGGGTGAAACCTTATCACTGCATATCTGGGTCATGCGCACCGAAGGCAGCCTCAATCCGAATTCTACGGAAATCGCTAGCTTTGCGTCTGCCATCCTTGTCATCATGACTCTGCTGTTCTCATTAATCACACGCCATATGAGCAATTCAATCAGAAAGAAGAATACGAAAGGATAATATGAGCAAGATTACTGTAAAGGACCTCAACCTTCATTATGGTGATTTCCATGCCCTGCATGGCATCAATATGAACATCGAGGCTAATGAAATCACCGCTTTCATCGGTCCTTCCGGCTGCGGCAAATCCACATTCCTGAAGACACTGAATAGGATGAATGACCTGGTTGAGGGATGCAAGATCGAAGGAGAAGTCAGACTGGATGGGATTGATATCTACAAGGATATGGATGTTAATATTCTGCGTAAGAAAGTCGGCATGGTCTTTCAGAAAGCCAATCCGTTCCCGATGAGCATCTATGACAACATCGCCTATGGACCCAGAATTCATGGCATCAAGAACAGAAGCCAGCTGGATGAAATCGTGGAAAAGGCATTGAAGGATGCAGCGCTGTTTGATGAACTGAAGGACCGTCTGAAGAAGAGTGCCCTCGGTCTTTCCGGCGGCCAGCAGCAGCGTCTTTGTATTGCAAGAGCCCTGGCCTGCAATCCGGAAGTGCTGCTCATGGATGAGCCGACATCTGCTCTGGATCCGATTTCTACATCCCGCATTGAGGATCTTGCCATTGAACTCAAGAAGAAGTACACCATTGTCATCGTCACCCATAACATGCAGCAGGCAGTCCGTATCTCTGACAAGACGGCGTTCTTCCTGCTTGGCGATCTGGTTGAATACGGCAAGACAGATGATATCTTCTCCAATCCGAAGGATAAGCGTACAGAAAACTATATTACAGGAAGGTTCGGCTGATACTTATGAGAAATAGATTTGATCAGGAGCTGGAAGAGCTCGAAAACTCGATGACCTGTATGGGGGCCATGTGCGAACAGAGTATTTCACTCTGCATTGATGCCTTATTCTCCGGCAACCGCAAGACAGCAGGAGAAGTCATTGTCAATGTCAGTGCCATTTCCCGTGAAGAAAGAGAAATTGAAGCAATCTGCCTGAAACTGCTCATGCAGCAGCAGCCGGTCGCGACTGACCTGCGTGTTATTTCAAGTGCATTGAAGATGGTAGGCGATATGGAAAGAGTCGGCGATCAGGCTGGTGATATTGCCGAGATTGTATTGACGGAAAACCTGTCCGCTGCCAATGATATCCTTAACCTCAAGAAGATGGCAGATGCCTCCAGTGAGATGGTAACCGGAGCCATCAGTGCCTTTACGGAAAGAAATGCGGATAAAGCCCATGCCGTCATCCAGGAAGATGATGTGGTTGATGAAGCATTCAATGCGGCCAAGCAGAAGCTCATTGAAATCTATGATAAACGGGCAGCGAATATGGAATATGCCGTTGATCTGATCATGATTGCCAAGTACTTTGAAAGAATCGGCGATCACGCTACCAACATTGCCCAGTGGGCTCTGTATGCCATTACCGGCGTCAGAGAAGGCAATACCAACTGACCGGAAAACAGCTGTAAAAGAAGACAGCTGTTTTTCTTCTGTTATAAATGAAAATATTTACATTAATAATGATAGAATATTTCAATATTTACAGAAAACCACTTGCATGATTTCCGCAGGACAGTTATCATACAGGCACAGGCAAGGAAGAAGAGAAGTAGGAAACAGACCTGCCAGAAGCGAGTTCCGTGAATGGGTGAAAAGGG
>ONOV01000075.1 GCA_900319505.1 uncultured Erysipelotrichaceae bacterium | reverse complement strand
GCTAAATACCGCGAACTGTTGAAAATCCGAGACTCTTTCCTCATGCCTTCAACAGCAAAGGAAAAATATTGAATCAATCTGAAACTGGCACTTGACATTGGCTTTTACATAACAGTCCCCTTTTTCTTCTGATGCAACGAAAAAAGCATTGACCGCAGAGATCAATGCTGCTCATAGCCGGTGAGGAACTGTTTTGTTCTTTCATTCTGTGGATGCTCAAATACCTGTTCCGGCGTGCCTTCTTCAGCTATCACACCTTTATCCATGAAGATGACATGGTCTGCCACATCATGGGCAAACTGCATTTCATGGGTAACGATGATCATGGTCGTATGCGCCTCTGCCAGCCCCCGGATGACCTTGAGCACTTCGCCGGTCAGTTCCGGATCAAGGGCGGAAGTCGGCTCATCAAAGCACAGGATATCCGGCTGACTCATCATCGCTCTTGCGATGGCAACCCGCTGCTGCTGACCGCCGGACAATTGCCTTGGATAATTGCCTGCTTTATCACTGAGTCCCATCTGATTCAGCAGATCCATCCCCCTTTCATTCACCATCTTCAGATTCATGCCGGAAGGCATGTTCAGACGTGATGCCAGCGTGACATTTTCCAGGGCCGTATACTGGGGAAAGAGGTTGAAGGACTGGAAAACAAGACCGAAGTGCCTGCGCTTTTCCCGGATCTTCTGATGACTGTCCCGCTTTCGGCTTTTTCCATCAAACAGTGTTTCCCCATTGACAATGATCTGTCCATCATCCGGCGTTTCCAGGAAGTTCAGACAGCGCAGGAGGGTTGTCTTGCCGGAACCGGAGGAACCGATGAAAGAGAGAGCTTCCCCTTTTTCCATGGAGAAACTGATATTCTTCAGTACTTCTGTAGAACCGAAGTTTTTGCGTATATTCCTGACTTCAAGCAGTGCCATAAACGTTTCCTTTCTGCGATCAGAAGTAGCTGAGCTTCTTTTCAATGTAATTGAACAGCCATGTCAGGAACCCGCTGAATACCAGATAGAATACACCGGTATAGAACAGCGGCCAGATAATGCCTGAGCTCTTGATGAATGACTGGCCTGCCCAGATCACTTCATAGACAGCAATGACACGGGCAAGAGATGTATCCTTGACCAGAGTGATGATTTCATTGGAAATGGGCGGAACAATGTTCTTGATAACCTGCAGGAGAATGATCTTGCGGAAAATCTGGCTGTCGGATAACCCCAGCACCAGACCTGCTTCTCTCTGCCCCACCGGCACGGACTGGATGCCGCCCCGGTAAATGACCGCAAAATAGCAGGCATAGTTGATGACAAAGGAAACCAGGGCAGCAATATATCTGCCATCGTCACCGCTGCCCCAGATATTATTGCCAAACAGGATACCGGGACCGAAATAGATGATCAGCAGCTGCAGCAGCAGCGGTGTGCCTCTGATAATCCAGATGATGAGATTGATCGGTACGGATATAATCTTATGTCTGTTCATGGAACCAAAACAGATCAGAAGACCAAGCGGCAGGGCAAACACAAGCGTCATGACAAACAGTCTGACCGTCATGCCGAAACCGTCTAAAAGAGACTTTGTGACTTCCAGAAACATATTTATTTCTTCTTTAGCAATAAATCGACAGAGAAGTTCTCTGTCGATTGCTTTTCCTTAATCTGTAATCAGAGCGTCCTGTACACCGTACTGTTCGGCAAGCTTCTGAAGGGTTCCATCTTCCTTGAACTTGTCCAGCTCTTTATTAATATAATCCGTCAGATCTGAACCCTGGCGGCAGCCTATGCCGTATTCTTCTTCAGACAGCTCAACGGTATGGGTCAGATCCGTATAGGATGTGCCTTCACCGATCATGGCACCTGCCATCAGCAGGTCAATGATGGCCGCATCACTTGTACCGGCTTCTACATTCATCAAAGCATCGGATTGAGATGAAACAGCAGTATAGTCAAACCCGTTATCTTTGGCCGTACTCTCACCGGCAGATCCGGCTTCTACGGCAAAAGAGAGATCCTTCAGAGAATCCTTGTCACTGTACTTGTCCGCTTTATCAGACGGCACAACAACAGTCTGTGCATTTCTGAGATACGGATCAGTGCAGTTCATGGACTTGGTGACTTCATTGGTCAGCGTCATGCCGTTCCAGACTGCATCAATACTCTTATTCTTGAGTTCCAGAATCTTATTGTCCCAGTCGATTTCCTCAAACTGTACTTCAACCCCGAGATCTTTGCCGACCGCCTTGGCAAGATCCGCATCAAAGCCGATCCATTCATCCGAGCCATCCTTCTTGTAATCCATCGGCGCGAAGTCCGTAATGCCTACAATCAGTGTTCCCTTATTCTTGATGTAATCCACATCACTGTCGGAAGATGCGGTTGAGGAAGAAGATGCGGCAGATCCGCATCCGCTCAGCATTATGGCAGCTGCGGCTGCGGCTGCCAGTATCTTTCCCATCTGTTTCATTTCTTTTTCCTCCTGCTTTCTGAAAATAAATCTACAGTTTTCATGTTTCTGTAAATTTTACTTTTTATTTACCACGCAGACAGGCACTTGTCAATATAAGACTCAGATGACAAAGTTGTTCT
>ONOV01000127.1 GCA_900319505.1 uncultured Erysipelotrichaceae bacterium | reverse complement strand
TCCAAAGTGCAGGACATGGCTTCAGACAACAACGATAACTATGAAGCCAATACCCGCTCAACACATATGAATACGGATGAATTCACACGCCAGCTGGAAATGGAAAGAACGACAAACCAGAAGCTGCTTGATCAGACAACTCAGATGCAGGCCAGAATGGATGATGTCGGTGAGAACCTGAATGATGTATCCAACAAGATGCGTCATACCAATCAGATTCTCAATATCGTACTGATTGTTGTGATAGTGGCACTGGTCATTGTATTCGGTATTCTGATTTACTGGATTGTACTGGCAGGAGGGTCAAGATGAGAATCAATATTGCCATAGACGGACCGAGTGCGGCAGGTAAGAGTACCATTGCCAGAAAGGCAGCCGCAAGACTCGGCTATGTTCATCTGGACACAGGTGCCATGTACAGATGTACGGCTTATAAGGCATTGGAACAGGGCATTTCCCTGGAAGATGAAGATGCGGTATGCCGCATGCTGGAAAAGACGGATATTGTTCTGACACCGCAGGGAAGCGTGCTGCTGGATGGAAAGGATGTCAGTGAAGTCATCCGGGAAGAAAAGACTTCCATGGCGGCTTCAAAGGTATCAAAGCTCGGCAGAGTCAGAAAAGAACTGGTGAAGCGTCAGCAGAAGATGGCTGAAGCCAAAGGGTTCATCATGGATGGCAGAGACATCGGTACGGTTGTTCTGCCGCATGCGGAAGTGAAGATCTTCATGACGGCAAGTCCTGAAGCCCGTGCGAAAAGAAGATATGATCAGGATCAGCTGAAAGGCATTGAAAGCGGAAGTCTTGAAGAGATTGCTTCAGAGATCCGCGCGCGCGATGAACAGGATATGAACCGGAAGGAATCACCGCTTAGAAAAGCGGATGATGCCGTTCTACTTGATACAAGCGATATGAGTATTGATGAAGTGGTGGATGCGGTTGTGAAAATGGCGCAAGAGCGCATCGGGGAGCAGGCATGAGCGGCACCATTGCGATTGTCGGCCGTCCCAATGTCGGCAAATCCACGATCTTCAACCGGATTGCCGGCAGCCGTGTTTCCATTGTTGAAGATATGCCGGGCGTTACCCGGGACAGAATCTATGCAAGCGGAGAATGGACCGGCCATACGTTCCATCTGATCGATACCGGCGGCATTCAGCTGGCGGATCAGCCTTATCAGGAAGAAATCCGGGCCCAGGTACAGATTGCCATTGAAGAAGCGGATGTTATCATCATGGTATGCAATGGCAAGGAAGGCATGAGTGAGGATGACAGATATATTGCCGGCATGCTGCAGAGAAGCAGAAAGCCGGTGGTGCTGGCAGTCAATCAGATTGATGATGATTCAAGGCTGATGAACATCTATGAGTTCTATGCCCTGGGACTTGGCGATCCGATTGCCGTATCCGGTGTGCACGGTATCGGCATCGGTGATGTGCTGGATGCGTGTCTTGCGGCCATGCCTGAGGAAAAGGCAGCTGAAGAAACAGAGGGGATTCATATTGCCGTCATCGGCCAGCCCAATGTCGGCAAGTCGTCTCTGGTAAATAAAATCCTGCATGAGGAACGTTCCATTGTTTCCAATATCCAGGGAACCACCCGTGATGCCATCGATACACCGTTTGAATACGATGGAAAGAAGTATGTCATTGTAGATACGGCCGGTATCCGCAAGCGCGGCAAAGTATGGGAATCGGTTGAAAAATACAGTGTATTAAGAGCCATGCGTGCCATTGAACGGTGCGACTGTGCCTTATTCCTGATCGATGCACAGGCAGGGATCAGGGAACAGGATAAGCATGTGGCAGGCTATGCGGCCGAAGCCGGCAAGCCGATTGTCATTGTTGTCAACAAGTGGGATGCGGTTGAGAAGAATGAGAAGTCCATGCAGGAGTTTACGGAAAAAGTCAGAAATGAATTTGTCTATCTGAGCTATGCTCCAGTTGTCTTTGTCTCGGCCAAGACCGGCCAGCGGGTGGATACCATCCTGCCGGTAGTCGATCATGTGGTTGAAAATGCCGGCCGGCGCATTCCGACAAACATCCTCAACCAGGTCATTGCCGATACCCAGGTGACCACTCCGGCCCCGGCCCGCAACGGCAAACGTTTCAGAATTTACTACGCTACCCAGACATCCGTTGCCCCGCCTACCTTTGTTCTTTCCTGCAATGAGCCCAAGCTCATGCATTTCACCTATCAGCGTTTCATTGAAAATTCACTGCGGAATGCCTTTGATTTTGAAGGCACGCCGATCCGTATCATCGCAAGGAGGAAAATATCAGAATGAAAACTGCAGTACTCGGTACAGGAAGCTGGGGGACAGCGCTTGCCCAGATTCTCTGTGATAATGGACAGGATGTCATCCTGTGGGGCATCGATCCAGAACAGGTCGAAGACATCAACGTCAACCATCATAATTCCGTATATTATGATGACCCGATCAATCCGGATCTGAAAGCTTCCATCGATATGAACTGCATTGAGGATGCCGATATTATCCTGGCAGCTGTACCGACCATGGCTCTGGAAAATGTATTGACAAAGGCGGCTGCCATTGTGGATCACCCGGTGATCGTCATCAATGTGGCCAAAGGTTTCCATCCGGTGACCCATGATCGTCTGAGCAATGTCATCCGTCATATTATGCCGGCGGATAAGCTGAGAGCAGTTGTATCATTGATCGGTCCAAGCCATGCGGAAGAAGTGATCAAGCGCAAGCTGACCGCTGTCAATGCCGTATCTCTGGATGAAGAGGCAGCTAAGGCAGTGCAGGAACTGTTCTCCAACAGCTATTTCCGGGTCTATCGCAATACGGATGAAGCCGGGGCGGAGATCGGTGTTGCCGTCAAGAATATCATGGCTATTGCTTCCGGCATTCTGGCCGGGATCGGCCAGGGCGCCAATGCCAGAGCTGCTCTTGTGACAAGAGGTCTTGCTGAGATGGTACGCTTCGGTACTGCCAATGGCGGCAAGGCGGAAACCTATCTCGGTCTGGATGGGGTGGGAGATCTTGTCGTTACATGTACTTCCACACTGTCCCGCAACTTCATGGCCGGCTATCAGATCGGTCAGGATGGTTCTGCTGCCAATTTCTGGAAGAATAATAAGAAGACCGTTGAAGGCGTCTTTGCCTGCAAGGTCGTCTATGAAGAAGCACAGAAGCAGCACATAGATATGCCGATTACAAGTGCAGTCTATGCTGTCCTGTATAAAGATGCGGATCCCCGTGATGCCATCACGGCTCTGATGTCCCGCGATCTCAAATCTGAAGAACAGAAATAAAAGAGGCGCATGCCTCTTTTTCTTCTGGCCGATATGAAAAATGCACAGGCTTTCCTGTGCATTTTTACATAGCTTTACTGAGCTGTCTGATCCGTTCCATCACCTGAGGAATCATCACCGGTTGTGGATCCATCTGTGATTGTACCCGAATTGTTTATGCTGTTAGGATCAACTGCAGGCTCCTGCTCTGTACCGCCGGTATCCGTGTTGGAATTATCGGTGATTGTCTGATCTGTTGTACTGTTATCATTTGTCGTAGTGCTGCTGGAATAGTCATCACCGCTGTAATCACTGTAGCTGTAGCTTTCATAGCTCTGTCCCTTGACATAGCCGCTGGCGGTGACACGGTAGGCATCGCTCATGGAATCAACCATAGGCGTATTCTTGAGACCGGCAGCAGAAACAGTGGAAGTAACGGTAGAACCATATGTCTTGCCTGCCTTGACGTGCGGCCAGGTGTTCTGGACATAGGTTACTTCTTCCAGATCATCCGGTCTGGTCAGAGACTGGGAAGCATCGGATGTGATTGCTGCTTCCTTATCGATGAGCAGAGAGTTGATATTGCCTGATGTATTGACACTGTACTTATAGCCTGTGAAGTAGGTCTGGGCACCGGCTACCGCTTCATCCCAGCCGGTCCATACGGCATTGGTGTACTTGGAATTGGAAGCGATCATCCATTCATCCTTGCCGCTTCCGGCCGGGATGCCATAGGACTCAAGTGAGTCATCATAGTCGGATGTACCGGTCTTGGCAAAGACATCATAATCTCTGTCGAGAATCTTCATGTAGTTGTAGTACTTGGTCTGATCGACGTTGTTGCGCATCAGTTCGGTAGAGAGCCATGCGGATCCGGAAGAGAGAACTCTGACATTCTGGCTGTCCGGATAATAGGTATCACCCGAAGAGGTTTCCACGGAACGGATGGTATGCGGTTGATTGTAGACACCGAGGTTCATGATTGCACCATGGGCAGCAGCCATCTGGGTGACCGTAGCCGTGAATGTTTCCGAACCGATGGCACAGCATAAGTGGAAGTTGCTGGCATCCATGGAATCAAAGCCGATGGAGTGCATGTAATTGACGATGACATCCGTACCGAACTTGTCCTGTACATTCTGAAGAGTGACGATGGCCGGGATGTTGCGGGAATCCGCTACCGCGTCCTTGATATCCATAACGCCTTTGTAGGTACGGTCATAGTCGGCTACGGTACGGGATTCACCCGGATAGGAATATTTGTAATCCGGAACATGTTCATCAATGGAGAAACCGAGATACTCAAAGCCCAGAGCATAGGGGAGAATCGGCTTCATGGTGGAGCCTGGATTCTTATACATATCCGTTGCCCGGTTCATCAGTCTCGCGCCGCCTTCTGAGCCATAGTTGCGTCCGCCGCCCAGGGCAACGATCTCACCGTTGGTATGATCCAGTACAGTAATGGCTGACTGCATCAGATCATCACCGTATGTAACGCCGGCACTGCCGTTTTCAATGGACATGATCAGATCCTGCAGATTCGTATCCAGGGCGGTATAGATATTCATGCCGACATTGTAGGGATCAAGGCCGGTCAGCTGCTGGGCTTCGGTCAGAACGACATCAATGTATTCCTGATACGTATTGTTCTGTACTTCAATATCGGCATATTCACCGACAAGCTGATCTTCAATCTTGATGGACTTGGCCAGATCACATTCATCCTGGGTGATATAGCCGTGATATACCATCATATTCAGCACTTCATTGCGCCGGTCGGTTGCGTAGTCGAGATAATAGTAAGGGTTATAGGTGTTTGGCATATTGACGATGCCGGCCAGCAGGGCACTTTCGGAAAGGTTGAGCTGGGAGGCATTCTTGCCGAAATAGTAGCGGGCGGCCATTTCAACACCTCTGATGTTCTGGCCGAAGTTGAGGCGGTTGACATACAGTTCAAAGATCTGTTCCTTGTTCAGCTTCTTTTCCAGCTGCATCGCAAGCAGAATCTGCTGGACTTTGTACTTGATGCCCTTACCGGCACTGTAGCTGGTCGACTGGTCGCCGTCATCAACGGAGAAGTAGCTGTTCTTGACTAACTGCATGGTGAAGGTGGAGCCGCCCTGACCGGTCAGATCGCCGCTGGTCACATTGTGGATGGCGGCTGCGGTAAAACGGGGCAGGTCGAATCCGTTATGGGCGAAGAAGCGGGAGTCCTCAATGGATAGGAAGGCATCAATCAGCGATTCAGGCATCTGGCTGTAATCCACGTTCTCACGGTAGTATGTACCGACTTCAATGAGCAGATTGCCATTGCCGTCATAGATATTGGAACTTTCATCACCGATGAAGTCATCTACGTTCAGCTTCGGCATATCCCTGGTCATATCCTTGATCATATAGGCGCCTACACTGCCTAAGACCACATAGAAGCCGAGGATGATCACAAAGAAGATCGTCCAGCCGCGCATTCTTCTCTGCTGGCGGATGAATTTCCTTCTTTTCTTCCTCTGTTCCAGTTCTTTCGGTGTCAGTTCTGCGGTATATTCATTCCGATTCCGTTTGTCAGACATGTTATTCCGGTTCATAAACAAATCCTTTCAGCAACGTTTCTATTCTAGCATAAGCGCTTCTGCTTTGCGTGAATTATACGTGCCTGCCCAAATGAAAAAAGCCCTGCCGATCTGACAGAGCATTTGCTTATAAAGCCTTGAAATACTGCACGCAGATGCAGTCCCGGCCTGTATGCACCGCGACTGGATTGCACAGTTCAACGACTTCAATATTAAGATTGGGGAACCTGTCTTCCATTTTATGATACAGATCCATGGCCATGTCGATACAGCCGGAGTGGGCGATGTAGACCTGATAGCTTTCATCCGGATGATCTTCTTCGATGATATCAAGTATCCTGCCTGCTGCCTTGCGGTAGGTACGCACATTGGCCAGGCTGTCAATGCGGCCGCCGGTAGACTTGTTGATGCGCAGGATCGGAACAATCCGCAGCAGCTTGGCAAAGCCTGCCGCAAGCGGGGTCAGACGGCCGCCTCTGACTAAGGCATCCAGGTTGCGGGGAACAATCAGGGTATTGCAGGAAGTGATGATCTCATCTGTGATGAGCTTGACTTCCATATCGGACTTTCCTTCTTCATACAGCTGCCTGATTCTGTGAATCAGATAGTTCTGCAGTTCACTTGTGACATACGTATCAATACAGATGATCTTCATGTCAAGACTCTGGGCAATGGCCGTCATGGTGCTGATGGTACCGGAAAGACCATTGCAGATGGGAACTGCGATGATCAGATCTGTTCCCTGTTCCTTGAGACTTTCAAAGCACTCTTCAATCAGGCCGGCAGAAGGCTGAGATGTCTTCAGCACATGTCCCTGGTCTACCAGTTCAATACATGTATTGCGGTCAATCGTTTCAAGATCCTGATATGTATCATTTCCATCGGTGATCTGCAGCGGTACAGAAATGATGCCGTCAGCGGCAAGTTCGGATATGGAACGTCCTGTGCCTGAATCTGTTACATAAGCAATTTTCATATAACACACATCCTTTTTCACTATTTTACAACAAATACATGGATCTGATGCATGACATTGTCAACGATATCCCTGCATCGTATCCTGATGCCAAGTGCGTTATAATGTTGGCATGACAGTTTCCTTATTCATGCGCAGTGACGCAACCATAGGCCGCTCCTCTATCCACATCAGCCAGATCATGCCGCTGGCGGCAGAGCGCGGCTATTCTGCTCTAGCTTTGACGGACCGCTCCCTGATGATCGGTGTACCTTCTTTCCTGAAGGAATGCCGTCGATACGGCATCAAACCGCTGATCGGCCTGGAAGTGATGTGTCTTTATGAAGCGGATCATGTACCCTTTGTATTATTAGCAAAGGATGATACGGGCCTGGAAGCACTGATGCGGCTTTCTTCTTCTCTGCTGAGCCATGAGGAATATGATCCGGCCAGTGAGCAGACAGGAACGGTGGATGATATTCTGCAGGCAAAAGATCATTGTATTCTGATCGCCCGCAGTGAAGGCGGCGCTGCCCATTCTGCTCTTGAAATGAAGGATAAAGAGGGCATCCGGGCTGTATACCGGCGTATGAAAGAGGTGTTCGGTGATTTTGTCATCGGCATCAGCGGGTGTGAGAAAAAGGCATGGCGGCAGAGCTGTGATCTGCTGGATGAAATCGCAGACGGGCTTCATATTCCCTGTGCTGCCATGCCGGAAGTCATGTATGAAAGAAAAGGGGAGGAGAATCTCTATACCCTGGTGAATGCGATCCGGCTGAAGACAGATGTGAATGATGCGTTCATGGATCTGGATGCGGCCAGCTGGCTCGAATCAGCGGATGAACTGCATGCGTTCTATCATGAAAAAGAGATTGAAACGGCAGAAAGGATTGCGGCCGGCTGCAGCATCAGTGACGCAGCGCCTTCTGTTTCTCTGCCGGTTTATTATTCCGACGCAAAAGGACATACTTCAGCAGATTATCTGAAGTCGCTGTGCCGCACCGGCTTAAGCCGCAGGCTTGAGCAGAATCATATTCCTCTGGAAAGGCAGAATGCCTACCGGCAGCGGCTTTCCTATGAACTGTCGGTGATCATTCAGATGCATTTTGAAGACTATTTTCTGATTGTCTTTGACTATGTGCGCTATGCCAAAAAACATGATATCTGGGTGGGACCGGGAAGAGGATCAGCGGTCGCTTCTTTGACGGCGTATGCCATCGGCATTACCGACATAGATCCGCTTGCCTATCATCTCTTGTTTGAACGCTTTCTCAATACCGGACGCAAAGGCATGCCCGATATTGATGTGGACTTTGCGGAAGACGGCAGAAAGCAGGTCATTGCCTATGTACAGCAGAAGTATGGGAAAGAGAATACGGCCGGGGTTGTGGCGGTATCCTGCTATAAGACAAAGAATCTGTTAGGCGCTGTTTCCAGGGCCATGGGCATTGGCGGCTCTGCAGACTTCAGACGCCTGTACAAAGCTGTTTCAGATATTCTGAAAAAAAGAGAAAACAGCAGTATGAGCCTGGTGGAACTGCGGCCGCGGATTCAGAATCTTCTGACCCCGCTGAGCGAGCCGTGTTATGCGGCCTGTGAAAAGCTGGCCGGCATCCCGGCCATGTACACCCGTCATCCTTCCGGCATTGTGGTGGCGGGTCAGCCGATTGTCCACGCGGAGCCGCTGATGTGTCTTGATGAAAACGGACCGCTTACTGCATTCGGCCAGTACGAAGAAGGGGATCTTGAAGAAAGGGGCCTCATCAAGATGGACTTCCTGTCTTTACCAAGCGCCAAGCCATTGGAAGAGATGGTGAAACAGGTCAGAAAGAAGAATCCTTCCTTCGATCTGCATCATATCAGCTATGATGATCCCCTGCTGTATGAAACATTCAACCGCCGGCTGACCCTGGGCTATTTCCAGTTTGATGCCTGGTCGATGAAGAACAACATCCTGCCGGCCGTACATATTGAAAACTTCAATGACCTGGTGGTGTGCAATGCCATCGGAAGGGCCAATCTGTCACAGCTGGTAAGGCAGTATGGCTATCTCAGAAGCAATCCGCGGCGGGCAGTCTACTTTTCCCGGGAACTTTATGATATTCTGCATGAAACATGCGGTATCATGCTGTATCAGGAACAGGTGATCCTGACGGCGCATGTATGTGCCGATTACAGTATGGCGCAGGCAGATGAACTGAGGCGGGGCATCAAGAAGAAGGACAGAAAGGTGCTGGCGGCAAATGAACATGCGTTTGTTTCCCGCTGCATGGCCCATCCTGCCCATCCTTATGCGCAGAAGGAAGCAGAGAGCCTGTGGCAGGACATTCTGCGCTTTGCGGATTACGGTTTCAACAAGTCCCACAGTGTCGCCTATACGACGATTGCCATGTGGCAGGCCTATATGAAAGTACATGAAACGGATCTGTATTATGCCTGTATGGTACAGTATGGAAATGTGAGACAGAGCGATGCGGATCAGGAGAAACAGGCCATACTGGCGATGATCAGGGGAAAGGAGTAATTTTATGGCACGTTTATTAATCGCAGATGATGAAGCGGATATCAGAGAAGTAGTCAGAGAATATGCCGAGATCAGCGGCTATGAGATCGATGAAGCCGATGACGGCATGAAAGCGGTGGAAATGGTACAGAATCAGCATTATGACTGTGTGATTCTGGATGTCATGATGCCTCATCTGGATGGATTCTCCGCCTGCCGGCGCATCAAGGAAATACAGGATGTGCCGATTATCATTCTTTCCGCCCGGACGGAGGAATATGACAAGCTTTTCGGTTTTGAGCTGGGCGTGGATGATTATGTCGTCAAGCCCTTTTCACCCAAGGAGCTGATGGCAAGAGTCAGGGTGGTGCTGGACAGAAGAAAGCCGAAGGAAAAGAAAATCCTGCAGTATGGCGGGCTGCACATTGATATTGCCGGCCGCAGTGTCTCGGTAGACGGCAGACAGGTATCTTTGACGCCGAAGGAGATTGACCTTCTGATCTGTCTTGCCTCTCATCCGGATGTGGCTTTTTCCCGCCAGCAGCTGTTAAGCGATGTATGGGATACGGAATACTATGGGGATGATCGTACCGTGGACTCCCATGTCAAGATGCTGAGGGCACATCTTGGCCCGTACCGGAATAAGATCGTAACGGTACGCGGCATGGGGTATAAGTTTGAATCCTGACCGCCACGGCATCAGATTCAGGCTGATGCTTTCCTTTATCGGACTGTCGGCCGGTGCCGTTCTTCTGCTTGGTATTCTGCAGACAGGTCTGATCAAGCCCTATTACCGCAATTCAAAGATCAAGACCATTCAGGTTCTGGCGGATCAGGTCATTGATGATCTGCTGGGTGAGGATGGTTCGGATACATCTCATATTGAAGACGCGTTTGCTTCAACCGTGGATAATAATGCCTGCGTAGTGCTCTACAACAGTGAAGGCAGACGCATCTACCGGGCGGATCAGCTGGGGGAGGGATGCGTGTTCAATGACGGGGTCAGTGTGAGCAGTGCCTCCGACTATCACAGCTTTGCAAGTCTGAAGGCATTTGTCGAAGATAACGGCGGGGAGTATTCCGCGGATGTGACCAACCAGGAAACTTCCCAGAACATGCTGGTATATGGAAAGAAGCTCAAGGAAAACCTCGGCACGTATTATCTTTTCATGAATACGCCGCTGGAACCGGTGGACAGCCTGATCACGGCTTTCTCACGGCAGTATATCTCATTGATGCTGATTATCATTGCCGTTGCCGGGGTGTTTTCGATCTGGCTTTCCGGCAAGATTGTCCGTCCGATTACCAACATGCAGAAAGAAGCGGTCCGTCTTTCCAAAGCGGATTATGATGTTCAATTTGACGGCGGCAGTTTTACCGAGACCAAGGATCTGGCCGGGGCATTGAACAATGCGGCCAGCCAGCTTGGCCAGATCGAGGAAATGCGCCGCAGCCTCATGGCCAATCTGTCGCATGACATCCGTACGCCGCTGACCAACATCCGTGCCTATGCGGAAATGATCCGTGATATCTCCGGCAATGATCCTGACAGGCGGGAAAAGCATCTGAATGTCATCATCCGGGAAACAGAATACATGAACCGCCTCATTACGGATATGAGTGAGCTTTCGCAGATGCAGACAGGCAGCTATGTGCTCAAGCGCACCAACGTCGATCTGACCCAGGTCATTCATGATGTGCTGGTCATTGACAGTGCACTGATTTCCACCCGCAGTCTGAAAGTCGTGACGGATCTGCCGGAATCGCTTGTCATCTATGCGGATGAAGTCAAGATCACAGAAGTCATTCAGAACTACATCACCAATGCCGTCAAACATTCTCCGGATAACGGCACAATTGTCATCAGGGGCTTTGTGGAAGCGGATGAAGAGACCGTCAGAGTGGAAGTGAAGGATGAAGGTGAAGGCATTGCAAAGGAAGATCAGAAGCTGATCTGGGACAGATATCAGAAGGCTTCCCGCTCTTTCTCCCGCAATACCCAATCTACCGGCCTCGGCCTTTCCATCGTCAAGGCAATTCTCGATGCCCATGGGGCAGAATACGGGGTTATATCAGATGTCGGGAAAGGTTCGACATTCTGGTTCAGTTTCAAGGAAACACATACGGCTTAACAGGCGTATGATAGTTCAGAAGGAGTTGTTATGCGCATTGTAAGCCTGGTTCTGATTGCGGTGTTTCTGCTGATCCTGATCCTGATGATACGCATTCTGCAGTACCATCCGGTATGGAACACCATCCAGAAGAAAAAAAAGAGTGCGGAGCCTGAAGCGGAAGAAAAGGTATACTGGCAGACCAGGGAATCCATCTTTCTTCAGCGCAATCCGCTCAATCGGATGTATTATGACACCCAGGCCTTTTCCCATGGCATGCTTGTACGCTACAAAGGCACCAATGAACAGAAGGGAAATATTCTCTTCACCGTTTATGATGAGACCATCTTCAATGCCATCATGCTGGCGTGTGAGCGCATCCTGCGCCACAATGAAGCCCCGCTCTATACATTTACCGTGCTCTACAGCAATCATCCTTCCGCTGCTTTCAGCCAGGAAGCCCTTGCTTATCTCAAGAAAAACTACATGCACTTTGAGCTGTGTCTGAGCTTACTGGATCAGAAGAGTGCATCTCTGGCGCCTTATCGGTATCTATTGCTTGGGGTGCAGCGGCAGAAGACGATGCAGCTGGAATCCGGAAAGCTGCTCCATCGCAATGTTTCCGCGGTGCATGATGCCGGATTGACCCTGCCGGCGCTGAAGATCATGCAGGAAGGCAATGATCACAGACTTGTTCTGCGCTACCGCATGGCTCGTAAAAAGGCGCTTGATGAGCTGGAAAAGAGTGGTCTCGCCTACGCGCTGTGTGATACCTGCACGATGAGCGGCAGCCACATTGAATTATGTGCCAGCGATGATGAAGGGGTGGAGAAGATGCTTTCCCGCTGTCAGGATGAAGCGGAAGCAGAAGGCACAAGCCTCTATGTAACATCAGAGTGTGAAGCGGGTAAGCATGAGCGGGAAAGCATATGGCAGAAAAAAATCACAGCGTGCTATGAACACTGTGATCTGGTTGAAGTCGTACCTGCCTATTTCAGAGATGATGAAGAAGCTGAACTGGAGCGGGTATGCCATGAACATCTTTCCTTCATGCCGGAAGATTTCAGACAGCTTTCCATCATTGATTTCTTTGTATCTCTGTTAAGTCAGGGCTGAGCAGTCGGGGAAGTTTCCTGGACTGCTTTTTTCGTGCTCTGCGCTGCTTTTTCAGCTTGCAGGGTATACAGAACAATTTCTGCGGGGGCTGCAAAGCGCATGTCGCGTCCGCGGGTACCGACGCCGTTGGTGATATCCAGGGTGAAGGCATTGTTCACAGTATTCTTGCCGCGGAAATAATGGACGGCCATTTCCGGGGTATAGAAGGCGCCAAGGACATAGTAGATCTGTCCGCCATGGGAGTGGCCGGCCAGGAAGTAGTCAGTCAGATCAGCCGGTACATCTTCCACGGTGTCAGGGGTATGGCAGACCGTCAGCACGTAGGCTGAGCGGGAGACTGCACTGTAAGCCGTGCTGATATCAGGTGCTCCGGCAAGACCGCTGTCGATGCCGACCAGGGTAATGGAAGCGGAGGTATAGTGATGGAGCGTGACGGAAGCGTTGTTGAGCACTTCAATGTCAGCCGCACTGTAGACGGTATTGACCGCATTTGTGACTGTATCTGAACTGTGATCGATATCGCCATAGACGGCAAACTTGCCTAATGGGGCATCAATACCGGACAGACTGG
Source organism: uncultured Erysipelotrichaceae bacterium (assembly GCA_900319505.1). Lineage (GTDB taxonomy): Bacteria > Bacillota_I > Bacilli_A > Erysipelotrichales > Erysipelotrichaceae > Bulleidia. The sequence goes on along the minus strand of ONOV01000127.1, from coordinate 4,889 downwards.
TGCTCAGGGTCTGGATCATCGTATCATCCGGCGTTACCCCTTCTGAGAACAGATCGCCGCCGAAAATAATGACATCCGGATCCGCATCCGCAATTTTCTGCATCAGGTTCTTGAGCCGGCTTTCATCCATGAATTCACCATAGTCAAGATCCGAGAAGAATAGGATCTTCATTCCGTTCAGATCCTCCGGTATCTTTTCTGAAGACAGAGTTTCCCGGCGCACCCGGATCCGTTTGGCCGAGCGGTAGTATAAATCACATGTGAAGACAATCAGAAATGCCAGTACGCTCGTGATGACAATCAGCAGTTTCAATTTTCTTTTCATGCACACCATGATAGCATAAACAGGTCAGCGGTTGTCTTTTGTCGTGTTAAAATAGGTAAAGAGATTATGATCAGAAAATGCCACATGATAGCGTATACGACGCTTCTGAATTATCAGCGAAAAGCAAGTGAGGGGGGCATCAGCTATATTGAGTCATTGCTCAACAACCGCATTCCTTTCCTCATTCTCAGTGAAAACAGTTCCTTCACCCGCTCTCAGCTTTCCGAGAAACTGGCCGCCGCCGGCTATCCGCTTTTAAAGCCGGAACGCTTCTATACCAGTACATTATCTGCCATTGACTGGGTCGCAAAGGAATATCCCCGGCATATCCGGGCAGCTGCCATCGGCGGCCAGGGACTGAAGATCGAGCTGCGCAATGCGGGCTTTGAACAGGACTATACCCATCCCAACTGGGTATTTCTGGGGCTTGACCGCAATGCGGCATATGAAGACTACAATGATATTCTGCGCATGATTGAAAACGGGGCAGTCGGCATATCACTGGACAGCAGCCGCACGCTGGATGGGGAGACAAAGTCGATCGGGGCAGGGGCGATTGCCCGGATGATTGAATATGCATCGGATAAACAGGTGCTGCGCTTTGGCCGGCCAAGTGTACTGACCGTGGCCAATGCATTGAAGTATACCGGCTATGCAAATACAGAAGTTGTCTTTGTCGGCAATGACTTTGATAATGACATCATACCGGCGCTGCGCTGTTCCATGGATACGGTGTTTGTTGCGGAAAAGGAAAGCATCTATGACACAAAGATCAATGAGAAGGTGCATCCCAAATGGATTGTGGAAAATCTGGAAGGGCTGGCGCATTGATGTTGTTTAAAAAAAAGAAAACTGCTAGAATGATGCAGGTGCGTTAAACAGGGAGCAGTAGTCCCTTGCGCTGTGTCATAAGAGAGCCGGCATATGCTGAAAGCCGGTACACAGACAGGAATGAACTCACCCCGCCAGTATCCGCTGTGCCCGCAGTGATGACAATGGGAAAGAGTGCACGTCAGGTGAACTAAGGTGGTAACACGCGTCAGCGTCCTTAGAGGATAAGGACGCTTTTTGTTTATGTAACAGGAGGAGTATATGAGCTACGATCACAGAAAAATCGAAAAGAAGTGGCAGAAGTACTGGGCAGATCATAAAACCTTCAGAACGGATGCCTATGACTTTTCCAAACCGAAGTACTATGTGCTGGATATGTTCCCGTATCCGTCTGGCCAGGGCCTGCATGTCGGCCATCCGGAAGGCTATACGGCAACCGATATCATCGCGCGCATGAAGCGCATGCAGGGCTATAATGTCATGCATCCGATGGGATTTGATGCCTTCGGTCTGCCGGCTGAGCAGTTTGCTCTCAAGACCGGCCATCATCCGGGTGAGTTCACGTATAAGAACATCGATCACTTCAGAGAGCAGATCAAGTCATTGGGTCTTTCCTATGACTGGGACAGAGAAATCCGCACCTGTGATCCGGAATATTACAAGTGGACACAGTGGATTTTCCTGCAGCTGTATAACCGCGGCCTTGCCTACACCGCGGAAATGCCGGTCAACTGGTGCCCGGGCTTAGGCGCTGTACTGGCCAATGAGGAGGTCATTGAAGGCAAGAGTGCCATCGGCGGCTATCCTGTCTATCGTAAGAACATGAGACAGTGGGTGCTCAAGATCACGGATTATGCTGAAAAGCTGCTGCAGGATCTGGATACGGTCGACTGGCCGGAAAGCACCAAGGAAATGCAGAGAAACTGGATCGGCAAGTCCGTCGGTGCAGAAATTGTCTTCCGGATCAAAGGCACTGACAGACAGTTCACCGTATTCACAACAAGATGTGATACTCTCTTTGGCTGTACATACTGCGTCATGTCGCCGGAACATCCGTTTGTGGATGACATCACTACACCTGAGCAGAGAGCTGCTGTCAAGGCCTATCAGGAAGAAGCGGCCAAGAAGTCGGATCTGGAAAGAACGGATCTGAACAAGGATAAGACCGGTGTATTCACCGGTGCTTATGCCATCAACCCGGTCAATGGAAAAGAAGTGCCGATCTGGATCTCCGACTATGTACTGGCATCCTATGGTACCGGCGCCATCATGGCTGTACCGGCACATGATACCCGTGACTATGCCTTTGCCCGCAAGTTCGATCTGCCGATTGTCCCGGTTATTGAAGGGGGCAATGTGGAAGAAGAAGCTTATACCGGCGATGGTGTTCATATCAACAGTGAATGGCTCAACGGCATGAACAAGAAGGATGCCATTGAAGCCATGCTGAAGTGGCTGGACGAGAACAAGTGCGGTTCAAAGAAAGTACAGTACAAGCTCAGAGACTGGATCTTCTCCCGTCAGAGATACTGGGGTGAACCGATCCCGATCATCCATATGGAAGACGGCACGATGCGTACAGTTGCGACAAGCGATCTGCCGCTGGAACTGCCGGCAACCGACAACTATCAGCCTTCAGCGGATGGTGAATCTCCTTTAGCCAACTGCACGGACTGGCTGAATGTTGAAATTGACGGCATGAAGGGCAAGCGTGAGACAAACACCATGCCGCAGTGGGCTGGCTCCTGCTGGTACTATATGCGCTATCTGGATCCGCATAACAATGAAGCGCTGGCTGATAAGAAGCTGCTGGATCACTGGCTGCCGGTAGATCTGTATATCGGCGGTGCGGAACATGCTGTTCTGCATCTGCTGTATGCAAGATTCTGGCATAAGGTCCTGTATGATGCCGGGGTTGTTTCCTGCAGGGAACCATTCCAGAAGCTGTTTCATCAGGGCATGATCCTTGGTGAAAACGGCGTCAAGATGAGTAAGTCGCTCGGCAATGTCGTCAATCCGGATGATATTGTGGAAAGCCATGGTGCTGATGCTCTGCGTATCTATGAAATGTTCATGGGACCGCTGGAAGCTTCCAAGCCCTGGTCCACCAAGGGACTGGACGGCGCCCGCAAGTGGCTGGATCGTGTCTATCGTCTGGCAACGGATGAGGGCATGGTCGTGGATGAGACGACGCCTGAATTGAATTATTCCTACAACTACACCGTCAAGAAGGTGACAGAGGACATTGAATCCCTGAACCTCAATACAGGCATTTCCCAGATGATGATCTTCATCAATGACTGCTATAAGAACGGCAAGGTCAATAAGGATATGATGATCGGCTTCCTGAAGCTGTTCTCCTGCTATGCGCCGCATCTTGGTGAAGAACTGTATACAGCGCTGAGCGGGGAAGAGAGCGTTGCCTATGCCAAGTGGCCGACATATGATGAAAAGGCTCTGGTCCAGAACGATGTGACCGTTGCCGTTCAGGTTAACGGCAGGATGAGAGGCAAGTTTGCCTGTGCCAAGGATGCATCCAAGGATGAAATGATTGCCAGGGCGGAAGCACTTGACTCTGTCAAGCCTCATATTGAGGGTAAGAATATTGTCAAGGTCATTGCCGTACCGGGCAAGATCGTCAATATTGTCGTGAAATAATTCTGTGCTGATCGATAGAAGGTCTGCAGGTAATATACGCCTGCAGATTTTTTTATGCTGATATGAAATCCATGTAAATAAAAGTGTTATATCATGTAAGCATGATTGAAAAACGTAAGAAGTTATGTGAACGGCTGTGGAAGGCTTCAAAGCCTCTGCAGCTGCTGCAGGTGGTTTTCACCATACTGCTGCTTGGCGGTATATGGCTGTGGCGTCATCTCATCAACGCTCTGATCCTTTCCGCCGGACGTACTGCCATTACATCCGGTGATTTCAAATATCTTTTTACAACCTGGCAGGGCTGGACCATTATCCTTGTCAGTCTGGGCATGATCATGCTGTATCTTTCTGCTGTCATCTCCATGCATGTCCATTATGCGGATGAAGTGATCCACCAGCGTGCATTTCATTACTGCTCACTGCTGAAGGAAACAGGGCAGGGCATGCGTCTTTTATGGCATTCAGAAGGCGTTCTGCTGCTGTTTCTTACCTCACTTCTGGTGCCGCTTTACAGCATCGGCTTTTCTGTCTCTTTGACAAGGCAGTTTGCCGTGCCTTCTTTTGTGGCGTTCTATATCTTCCGTCAGAAAGTGCTTCTTTTCGCGTATCTGATTCTGGTAGGAATCAGTCTCTATTATCTTGTGCACTGGATCTTTGTATGGCCATGTGTGCTGATTGAAAAGGAAAGTGTGACGGAAGCCATGCGGCATGCGGAAAGGATCATGCATGGACACATCAGAATATGGCTGAAAGAGATACTTCTTCTGACTGTTTTCCTTCTGGTGTTTCTTGGCATTGCCGGGGTGTTTGTTCTGATTCTGCCGGAACATCTGCTGGACGGACCCGGCTTTACGAAAGGGATCGGCTATGACATTGTCAACGGGATCGGTGTATTTACGCTGTGTCTGTATGTCCTGCTTCTGCTGCAGGTGCCGGCGGTATATGCCCTGCGTCAGCAGGAGCTTTTTGAGACGTTCCGGCATCATCAGATCAGTTTTTCGTATCAATCTCTTTCCTTAAGAAGGCAGCGGGTGATTCTGTGTCTTCTTTCTGCCTGCAGTGCAGTTTATTTCAG
>ONOV01000061.1 GCA_900319505.1 uncultured Erysipelotrichaceae bacterium | reverse complement strand
TGATACCGGAAATTCTGAACAGTCATGAAATGTACCATCAGGAAGCGAAGGAAAATACTTTTCATGGTGCTGATATAATGATGAAAACAGGAAGGCACGCATGGTGATGTGTATGCAGGAATGGTACTGCAATGATCTTTACTGCCGCAGGTATGGACACAGCGGCAGGAATATTCTTCTGGTCAACGGGGCGATGGCGGACTGCTCGTTCTATGATGATCTGGCCTCGTATCTGTCTGATACATATACCGTATACACTTATGATCATCCCGGGTATGGCCGCAGTGATGAAGAAGGAAAGAGCCTGGTGGAACAGACTGAGGATATTCAGCATCTGATTCATGCGATCGGATCCTGTTCAGTGGTGGGGCATTCCTGCGGTGCCATACCGGTACTGCAGTATCTGATGCAGGATGGATCAGGGATGGATCATGTACTGCTGTATGAACCGTTTCTTTGTGATCTTTCAGATGATATCAGGATTGAGAGACTGAAGAAGGATATGCCGGTGCTTCTCAAAGAAGAAAGGTATGAAGATGCGGGTATGGCATTGCTGGATGTGCTGTCAGCAGAACCGGACGCCAGGGCGTTCGGGGAAGCGCAGCGGGAATATTTTACAAAGAACAGTCATGCGTTCTATGCACATGAATGCATGTCGATGCTTGAATATGGAATGGATTATGGAAAGCTGGATGGCAGAAAGATCTTTGTGGGAATAGGAGACTGCAGTGCCGGCATGCCGTGTGAAGAGATGGCGGAAAGGTTCAGAGAGGCAGCGGATTGTGCAATGGTATGGTTCAAAGGAGCGCATGATGCGCCGTATGAACAGTATCAAGCATTTGGAAAGGCAATGAAAGAACTTTCACTGTGAATGATAATAATGAAAGAAAAGGACAGAAAGACCTGGCTGATTCATTGACGGACAGGAGTCAGGAATGTTACAGTACAGGCGCAATCGGATAGAGGCGCGGCTGAATGAGTACATACAGGCTAGTCCTGCCAGGGATGCTATGAACCTGTAAGAGGAAAGGAAAGGCCGCCGAAGCAGAAGATACGGCATATCTTCTGCTGGGCATACGGATAAGATCCGTATGACTGTCGCATGTGCGGAGAGCTATCGTTGGGTTAAAGGCAGACTTTTAACAGGCAGGCTCATTTCGTACAGCCTGCCTTTTCCGTATGAGAGGAGAACACATGGCTGATACTGTTTTTGAAGGTGCTGCTACAGCACTGATTACACCGATGAATGAGAAAGGTGTGGATTACGAAGCGTTTGGAAGACTGATTGACTGGCAGATTGAACAGGGCATTGATGCCTTACTGATTGCCGGGACAAGCGGTGAAGGAAGTACATTGTCGGATCAGGAACACAGGGAGGTGCTGCGGTTTGCCGTGGAAAGAGCGGCAGGCAGAGTGCCGATGATTGCCGGAACCGGATCCAACCACACGGATTATGCGATTGATCTGACCAAGTATGCCTGCAGCATCGGCTATGATGCGATGCTGGTCGTAACGCCTTACTATAACAAGGCGACCCAGAACGGCCTGGTGAAGATGTATGAGGCGATTGGAAGTGCTTCTTCAAAGCCATTGATTGTCTATAATGTGCCATCGCGTACGGGGGTCAATATTGAGCCGGCTACCTATGTCAGGCTGATGAATGTGCCTAATGTCAAAGCGATCAAGGAGGCCGGCGGCAACATTTCCAAGGCTCTGGATACCTATGCTTTGACGGAAGGAAAGCTGGATCTTTACAGTGGAAATGATGATCAGATCATTCCGATGCTTTCCATCGGCGGTAAGGGTGTGATCAGTGTATTAAGCAATGTACTGCCGAAGGAAACACATGAAATGTGCCGGAAGTATTTCCAGGGTGATGTTAAAGGAGCACTGGCTGATCAGGTGAAGTATCTGCCTTTGATTCATGCGCTGTTTTCTGAAGTCAATCCGATTCCGGTCAAGGCTGCCATGGCTGCTCTTGGCTATGGCGAGAATTATGTGAGACTTCCTTTGACTAAGATGGAAAAAGCACATGAGGCTTTGCTGTTTGATGAAATGAGAAAGCTCGGGGTGCTGAGATGATCAGGGCGGCGGTATATGGGGCCAGCGGCCACATGGGACAGATTGTGCTGGAAAAGCTCAGGGAAGATGAACGCTTCTGTGTGGCAGCCTGTGTGAGTCCGGATTCAGAAGATCGGCCGGAAGAACATGTTTACCAGCATCTTTCTTCTCTGCAGGAAGAAGTGGATGTGCTGATTGATTTCTCCTTCCATACGGCAGTTCATGAAATTATGGATTACTGTGTGAAAAACAAGGTGCCGGCGGTGATCTGTACAACCGGCCAGGATGAAGAAGAAAGACAGGTCATTCAGCAGGCATCTGAAAAGATACCGGTATTCTTCTCGGCCAATATGTCGATTGGTATTGCCACATTGAAAAAATTAGTACATACAGCCGTGAAGATGTTTCCGGATGCGGATGTGGAAATTGTGGAAGCGCATCATAACCGTAAGAAGGATGTGCCGAGCGGTACGGCCCTGATTCTGGCGGAAGCGGTGAAGGATGTCCGTCCGGATGCCGTCTTCAATATCGGCAGGCATGAAAACGGTCAGCGGCAGAAGAATGAAGTCGGTATTCATTCCCTGAGACTGGGGGATGAAGCCGGCATGCATGAAGTGATCATTGATACGGGTACGGAACGGCTGGTACTGAAACATGAAGCACACAGCCGGGCCGTATTTGCGGATGGCGCATTGGAAGCAGCGGCTTATCTTGTGTCACAGAAGGCCGGGCTTTATGATATGCATGATCTGTCAGGAGAATAAGAATGGACGCAGAAGAAATTATCCGCTACATTGCGGAATCAGAAAAGAAGACACCGGTCAAGGTGTATGTGAAGAGTAAAAAACCGCTTGTCTTTGAAAACTGTCATGTGTTTGGCAATGGCGATCAGATTGTGTTCGGGGACTGGAAAGATGTAAAGCCGGTTCTGGAACAGAATAAGGAAAGCATCGAAGATGCTGTGATTGAAAATGACCGTACCAACTCCGGTGTGCCGTTACTGGATGCCAGGGAGATTCCGGCCCGGATTGAACCGGGCGCCATCATCCGTGAGAAGGTGGAGATCGGTAAGAATGCGGTGATCATGATGGGGGCCATTATCAATATCGGCGCAGTTGTCGGGGAAGGTACCATGATTGACATGGGGGCGGTCCTTGGCGGACGTGCCATTGTCGGAAAGCATTGTCATATCGGTGCCGGAACGGTCTTGGCCGGGGTGATTGAACCGGCCAGTGCAAAACCGGTAGTCGTAGAAGATGATGTCATGATGGGTGCCAATGCGATAGTCATTGAAGGTGTTCATGTCGGCCGGGGCGCCGTAGTGGCGGCTGGTGCTGTAGTGATTGATGATGTACCGGACAATGCGGTTGTAGCAGGCTGTCCGGCCCGTGTCATCAAGATGAAGGATGAACAGACATCCCGCAAGACAGCCCTGCAGGATGCGTTAAGGGAGTTATGAGTATGAACGGATGGAATACTGTACTGGATGACATTGAACCCAGCGCCATCCGTTCTTTTTCCAATCTGGCAAAGCATACTCCAGGCTGTGTTGCCTTGACCCTGGGGGAACCGGATATCGATACGGATCCAGCCATTGAAGCGGAAGTAAACACCGCTTTTATAAAGAAAGAGACACACTACATTCCCAATGCCGGTACGATGGACTTAAGACAGGCAGTTGCGGATCATGAAAAGAAAAACGGCATGGACTACATTCCGGAAGAAGTCATTGTGACAGATGGGGCAACCGAAGGCCTGTTTCTGGCTCTGTTTTCCGTATTGAATCCCGGGGATGAAGTCATCATTCCAACGCCCTGCTTTGTTTTATATGAGCAGATTGTCAGATTGTGCCGGTGTACCTTTGTGCCGTATGATGCAATGAAAGAAAACGGGCAGATCAGCTATGCACATCTGAAGTCCCTGATCACCCCGAAGACAAAAGCCATTGTGCTGAATTCACCGAACAACCCGACCGGTACCATCCTGCATGATGCGTCGCTGCAGGCGGTACATGATGCTGTGAAAGGAACAGGCATTTATGTCATAGCGGATGATGTATACCGCTCGTTTGTGTATACAGAC
>ONOV01000145.1 GCA_900319505.1 uncultured Erysipelotrichaceae bacterium | reverse complement strand
GGCGGTCATCAGAGCGCAGAGGCAATCCAGCTTTCTCTGCCGCCGATGAGTGTGTTCTGTTTCACTGTCCGTGTCGATTTTGATTTCTGCGGACAGTTTGATCAGTGCGGCATCGTGGTATACGAAGGAAAAGAACGCAAAATGATCTTTGATGTCAAGCATCACAACGAAGCTGTCGATGAACTTGAGTGCATTGTTTTTCATGACCGCTACGGAGATAAATCTCTCCGTGAAATCGGTACGGCGATTACCTGGATGTATTTCAGAGTGTCCTACCGGGGCGGCAATATGCGGGCCCAGTACAGTTTCAATGGCAGAGTGTATACGGATCTGAGGCACTTCCATGTCTCTATGAACAGCCGGCCTCTTGCCATTGGAATATTTGCCTGTTCGCCATTTGATTCCTCATTTGACTGTACATTCAGTGAAATGAGTCTGATGCAGGATAGAAAGGGAACTGAGAAATGAGTACAGAAGAAAGATTTCTTCGCTATTGCAGAATTGATACACAGTCGGATGAGAGCAGTACAACTTCTCCCTCCACGATGAAACAGAAAGATCTGGCTGAAGTTCTGGTCCAGGAACTGCAGCAGATGGGTATTGCGGATGCCCATATGGATGAATACGGGTATGTATATGCCCATATCGCTTCCAATATCGATCACGTATGTGCCAATGTCGGATTCATTGCCCATATGGACACTGCGCCGGATTACAGCGGTACCGGTGTGAACCCGCGGGTGATTGAGAAGTATGATGGAAGCGACATTGTTCTGTGTGATGATGCCGTAATCAGAGTTTCTGATTATCCGTATCTGAAGAAATGTGTTGGAAAGCGTCTGATTGTGACAGACGGCAGCACACTGCTTGGCGGAGATGATAAAGCCGGTGTGGCGGCGATTATGGAAGCCTGTGATTTCTGGATGAAACATCCGGAAAAAAAGCATGGCAGAATTGCGATTGCCTTTACGCCGGATGAAGAGATCGGCAGAGGAACGGATCACTTCAATCTGGAGGAATTCGGCTGTGACTTTGCCTATACCATGGATGGGGGAAGTGTGAGCGGCTGGTGTGATGAGACATTCAATGCGGCCAGCGCAAAGCTTTCTTTCCACGGTGTTTCCATTCATCCCGGTTCAGCCAAGGACAGGATGGTTAATGCTCTGAACCTTGCCATTACATTTCATAACGCTCTGCCGGACTTCATGCGTCCGGAACATACAGCCGGCCGCCAGCCGTTCTTCCATCTGATTGAAATGAACGGAACAAGTGATCAGGCTGAGAGTGCCTACATTGTCCGGGCTCATGAAAAGGATGATTTTGCCATGATGAAGCGGATGATGGAAGATATCGCGAGCCGGATGAATGAACTGTATGGATATGAAGCTGCTGACCTTGTATTAAAAGATTCGTATTACAATATGCGTGATATTCTGAAGGATCATCCGGAAGTGACGCAGATTGCACAAAAGTCAATTGCGTCTCTTGGTATTGAACCTGTTCATGAAAGCGTACGGGGCGGCACAGATGGTGCCATGTTAACGTATAAGGGACTGCCGTGTCCAAACCTCGGTACAGGCGATCAGAACTGCCATGGACGCTATGAATACGTTGTCGTGGATGAAATGGAGCAGGCCTCCAGGCTGATTCTCAGAATAGCTGAAATGAGCACGGAGGTGAACAAATGATCTATACCTGTACACTGAATCCTTCGCTGGACTACTACATGGAAGGCCAGCAGGAGCTGGAACCGGGAAAACTGAATCGTTCGCAGCTGGAATATTATGAAGCCGGCGGCAAAGGCATCAACGTCTCCATCGTATTGAACAATCTCGGCATTCCCAGCCGTGCCGTCGGTTTTCTCGGCGGCTTCACCAAAGATTTCTATATTTCACTGTTAGCCAAATATGAATTCATCCTGCCTAACTTCACCTATACCTCAGGCAACACCCGTATCAACGTCAAGCTCCATGCCGGGCAGACCGAAACAGATGTCAATGCGGCAGGTCCTTATGTGACTGATGCGGATATGAGGAACTTAAGAGAAAAGGTATCACGTCTGGACAAAGGTGATTATCTCATTCTGGCCGGCAACACCCAGCCGTATCTCAAGGACGATGTCAGGAATATGCTGGAAGAAGCGGTAAAGAAAGATGTCAGAATCTGCCTGGACAGTGATCCGGATCTTGTCAGACAGGTTGTCGGTGCGGGCGTGTTCCTGCTCAAGACTACACCTGAAGAGCTGAGCAGGATGATTGATCAGAAGTGTGAAAGTGAAGAGGAGATTCTGGCCGGTGCTGTCAGGCTGCATGGTCTCGGTGCGGAGAATGTACTTGTTGTCATTGATAACAGAATGGCGCTGCTTGTCTGCCCGACCGGCTGCTTCACTGCTTCTCTGGAACAGGAGAAAAAGGCTATCTATACTTTAGGTACAGGTGATTCCCTTGTGGCTGGATTCATCATGGATTATCTGCGTTCCAAGGATCCGGTGGACTCCTTCCGTTTCGGTTGCAGCTGCGGCAGTGCCACCGCATATTCCAGAGGTCTTGCGACAAGGGAAAAGATCGATTCCTTCTATGAAAAGACGGATGTATCTGAAGTACAGCCGCCGGAAGGGACGGTGTTATGAAGAAATTACTGCTCTCCTTTTTCCTGATTGCGGCGGCTGTACTGTTCTATGTTGATCCGAACAATCAGACGATTGCGGAAGAGGTCAAGATTCATGAAACGGTGAAGCTTGACAGCACGAGTGCTGATATGAATGCCTATGGCGTAGACAATAAGGATGATGTCTTCCAGGAAGTAAAGCTGTCGGAAGCACTGCGTCTGTTCGATGAAAAAGGCAGCGGCATTCTCTTTCTTGCTAAACCGGATGGAACCAATTGTACGATCGCTGCCCAGGTGCTGTATGAAGCAGCCCGGGATCTTAACGTAAAAGTCTATTATGTCAATACAAGCGGTGAGTTCTCAGACAATGACTATCAGACGCTGACCGAGGATATCAGGGAAACCTATGTCAAGGATGCCAGCGGTACTGCTTCCTTTGCCGTGCCGGATGTCATTGCCATCAACAGCGGAAAAATTGTAGACTATCACGTTTCTCTGGTAGATGGTGTTACTGTCACAAGTGAAGGTGTCACTTTGACAGATGTACAGCGTGAACAGCTGAAACAGATTTATGAAAAGCTGATGGTATCAGCGGCTGATGAAGTGAAGTAAAACACGGATGAAGCAGATGTGATTCATACCTGATCGGGACGAACGCATACTGCCCATCCGTTTTTATATAGTTTTGTCTAAAATGACAGCTCCATGACTCTTTTTCGTGCAATATGCCTATAATGAAAGACAGGAGAAAAAGCATATGAGTCTCTGGAGCGCGCTGCGCAGCCGCAATGTCATCAGCGGTACTGTCGTAGACATCAAGCTTGAATCGCATCATGCCAGAACCATAGGTCATCCTTATGACTCTTATGATTTCGGTATCTATGAACACAATACGTCTGTGCGTACGGGCTATTGCGATCTGCGGATCGGCATGAATGAAGAACTGTACTATGCCGGCAATGTCGGCTATCGGATCAATCCGCCATATCGCGGACATGGCTATGCGTATGAGGCATGCCGGCTTCTGTTTCCGCTTGCCCATGAAAGATACGGGATGGACCAGCTGATCATTACCTGCTCCCCTGATAACATTCCAAGCAACTGGACGGTGCAGAAGCTTGGCTGTCAGTATATGAAGACAGAGGATGTGCCGGCATGGCACTGGCTGTATATGAGAGGCGAAAAGGTAAAAAACATTTACCGTTATGACTTTGGTGTAAAAGACGAAAACTGACAATTTGAGTATAATGAGGGAGTATGAGAAGACTGCTTAAGGTAATATTCAGCCGGCTGGTACTCTTTATCGCCCTGATCATCTGTGAGTTTCTTTTCCTTGTTTCCTATGTGCAGAAGTTTACCCTGGCGCATAATCTTTATCCGCTGATGGAAGTGGCGGGCCTTGTCATTGCCATCTACGTTGTAAACAGAAATATGGATCCGGCTTATAAAATAGCCTGGACGATTGTTCTTCTGGCTGCCCCGATTATCGGCATACCGCTTTATTTTATTGCAGGCAATAAAACCGTACCGAAGAAACTGTATGATGGTACGATCCGCTCATCCCGCAAGCTTAATGACATGCTGGAAGAAGATGCGGCAAGAGAAAAGATTGAGCTGAAGGATAAAACCGCAGAACATATGCTGTATGAATACGGCGTGAAGCACTGCGGCTTTCCGGTCTATACCGGTACGGAAACTGCCTATTACAAGTCAGGCGAGGAATGGTATCCGGTCTATCTGGAAGAGCTGAAGAAAGCACAGCATTTCATTTTCATTGAAATGTTCATCATTGATAAAGGATGGCTGTGGGATCAGATCCTGACCATTCTGAAAGAAAAAGCAGAGGCCGGGGTGGATGTAAAGCTCATCTATGATGATGTCGGCTCCATTACCATGTCCCACAGCCTGCCTAAGAAACTGCGCAGCTATGGGATTGAAACATACTGTTTCAACCGGCTGCGCCCGGCTCTGATTGTACAGATGAACAACCGCGATCATCGAAAGATTACAGTCATTGATAATCAGGTCGCCTTTACCGGCGGAGTCAATTTTGCGGATGAGTATATCAACCGGATTGACCGCTTCGGGTATTGGCGTGATTCAGCAATCCGATTGAGAGGACCGGCTGTCTGGAGCATGTGTGCCCAGTTTCTCGGCATGTATCATTGGCTGGCAGGAAAAAGAGATGATGAGAACTATGAAAAATACCATCTGCCCTGCAGGACGTATGATGAAACCGGCTGTGTACAGCCCTTTGCGGATACGCCGACAGATGATGAATATATGGGCATGAGCGAACATTTGAATCTGATCAACCATGCCCGCAATTACATCTATATCAATACGCCTTATCTTCTGCTCAATGAAAGTATTGCCAGGGCATTGATCAATTCAGCCAAGAGCGGAGTGAATGTGGTCATTCTTACCCCACATCATCCGGATAAGCTGCTGGTCTTTCAGGCTACCCGCAGCAACTATCTGCGTCTTTTGAAAGCCGGTGTGAAGATCTATGAATTCACACCCGGCTTCAATCATGCCAAAACCATTGTGGCAGATGATGAATGGGCACTGGCCGGATCCATCAACACAGATTTCAGAAGCTACTTCCTCCATTTTGAAGATGGGGTTATGATGTACAGGACAAAGAGTATTGCCGGCATCCGCAGTGAATTTGAACAGGCGCTGAAAACATCACAGGAAATTACCGTGGAGCAGATGAAGAAGACCAGCATCTTGGTCAGGATGCTCAGGGGTGTTCTGCATGTGCTGATGCCGTTAGCGTAAAAGTAAAGGAGGACATATGACAAAAATCGGACTTGTACTGGAAGGCGGCGGTGTCAGAGGAGCCTATACGGCCGGGGCACTGGCGTGGATTCAGGATAATCATCTGAAATTTGATTATTATAATGGTATTTCATCCGGTGCCGGCTATCTGGCATTCGGATTATTGAATGATGACAAGCATTCCCCCAGAAACATGGCAACCATTTATGCGGCAGATCCGCATCTTGTCGGCATCTATCCATTGACCCACTGCGGTTATTTTGTGGATTACCGCAAGATCTTTGATGTGTATCTGAAGGGTAAGGAAGGTACAAACGTCAGAAAAGTGCTTAAGGAAAAACCGAATATGGAAATCGGCGCCTATGATCTGAAACAGGGAAAGACGATATTCTTCGGACCGGAAGATCTTGATCCGGATTTGGAGCTGATCCGCGGTGCCTGTGCGCTGCCGATTGCCTCTGAGGTTGTTGATTTCAGGGGACATAAGCTGCTGGATGGCGGTATTACGGTCATGATTCCGATTGAAAGAGCGATTGAAAAGGGCTGTGACAAGTGCCTGATCATCACGACCAAGCCCAAGGACTATGTCCGCAAGCCGACCCCTAAGATCATCCGCTGGATGATGTCGCGTGTTTACAAGGAATACCCGCAGGTTGTCAAAGACTATGCCGTGCGTGATAAGAACTACTACCGCCAGAGAGCTATTATTGATGACATGGTGAAAAAGGGAAATGCAATAGATATGCTGCCAAGCCGGACCGTCAATGTTTCCCGGTGGAAGGGCGATCAGAAGAAGTGTGAAGAGCTTTATGATCTCGGCTACAGCGATATGGAAGCCAGGCGCGATGAAATCATGAAGTTCATGGATAAAGGAGATAACAATGAGTGAAGTACTGAAGGAAAGAAAAGAACTGGATCCATCTTATGAGTGGGATCTGACAACGCTGTATCAGAGTGATGAAGAATGGGAAAAAGCCCTGGGCAGCCTTGATCAGTATGTGAGTGAAATACAGGCTTTTCAGGGAAAGCTGAACAATGCGGATACCATCCTTGCCTGCCTGCAGATGGAAACAGAAGTTTCCCGGAAGGTGGAAGATGTAATCTGCTATGCGTCCCTGCGCCACTCTGAGGATACAAGAGATGCGGCGGCGCAGTCCATGTATGCCAGAGCGTTTTCAAAATATACTGCCATTGCCAGCAGTTCTGCTTTCATCAGCCCGGAAATTCTCAGTCTGCCTGATGCGAAGCTGAAGGAAATCGTTGCAGATGAAAAACTGAAAGACTATCGTTTCATGCTGGAAAATCTGATGCGGCAGAAGCCGCACACCCTTTCCACAAGTGAGGAGACACTGCTTTCTTCTCTGCAGGAAGCTCTGAGTGCGTCTGGCGATACTGCTGAAACGCTGATGGACGCAGATCTTGTCTTTGACAGTGTGAAGGACAGCGAAGGCACGGAACACGAAGTGACAGGCTCTTCCTATATTCCTTTAGAGATGAGTACCGACCGTGTTCTGCGGGAAAATGCCTTCCATTCCTATTACAAGAGCTATGCACAGCACATTCATACCTTCGCTTCCGCCTATGCAGGATGCGTCAAGGGGGCTGTTGCAGAAGCCCGCATCAGAGGCTATGGCTCCAGCCGGGAAATGTCCATGTCTACTGACAACATTCCGGTTTCAGTTTATGACAATCTGATTGATACAGTCCATGCCAACATGGATAAGATGTACCGCTATGTCAGATTGCGCAAGAAGATCCTCGGTGTGGATGAACTGCATTACTATGATGTCTATGCACCTCTTGCCGGTGATGTTGACAGACATTACACCTATGAACAGGCCAAAGAAATGGTTCTTAAGGCAGTCAGGCCGCTTGGCGATGCATATGTGAAGCGGGTAGCAGACGCCTATAAAGATGGCTGGATCGATGTTTATCCTAATAAAGGTAAAACAGGCGGTGCTTATTCCAGCGGCACATATGATTCCAATCCGTTCATCTTGATGAATTTCACCGGCAGTCTGGACAGCGTCTCCACCCTGGCGCATGAAATGGGCCACTCCCAGCATACCTGGCTGACCAACCATCATCAGCCTGCGCACTACAGCGGCTATACGATGTTTGTGGCCGAAGTCGCTTCCACCGTCAATGAGAATCTTCTCATTGAACAGCTGTTAGCTGACTGCACGGATCCGAAGGAAAGACTGTATCTGCTCAACCAGTATCTGGAGGGCTTCAAGGGAACTGTCTATCGTCAGACGATGTTTGCGGAGTTTGAAAAAGAAGCACACGCCATGCAGGAAAGAGGCGAGTCCCTTGATGCGGCTGCATTGTGCCGTCTGTATGAAGGCCTGATCAGAACATACTTCGGTGAAGATCTTGTCATGGATGAGGAAGTAAAGTATGAATGGGCCCGTATCCCGCATTTCTATCGTCCGTTCTACGTCTATGTCTATGCGACCGGCTATACCAGTGCGGTGGCGCTTTC
>ONOV01000012.1 GCA_900319505.1 uncultured Erysipelotrichaceae bacterium | reverse complement strand
TGCTTTATATTACCTGTTTATCTTCCCTATGTAAAGTACTTTTTTCTCTTTTTTTACTTCTTATTTATGTGTGCGCTTACATCGCCATTAAAAAGAAAGACTCCCTTTCAAGGAGCCTTATTCATACGTGTATGCCGTTATTGTATAGGTATCTGTTTCCAGATTATGATCTGTCCTCTTCACTATCATTGATGATTCATACTGATCTGTAATCTGCTGATATCTTTTGCCTGCTGAATCGGTATACCAGCTGACAGCCGTATCATTAACGCGATCGCCTCGGTTCAGAAGTCTGGTTTCTGTGCCGGATGCAGTTGTTCTTACTATTTCATCTGCCAGTTCATCATTAGAATAGCGATGCCAGATTGTATCGGATACTTCTGTTCCCTGTGCATCCAGTACTTTTTCTTCCAGCAGCCATCCGTTCACATCATATGTGCGCTGCAGTGTGGAGCCGTCTTTCTGATCTGCCAGAAGGATGATATTTCCCCATTCATCACGCCGCAAAGATTCATTTAAAGCTGTTCCATTGGCATCAGTATCAGTCCAGGCACCGTCCTTTAATACAGATATGACAGTGACATTGCCATTCTCATCAAGAGTATCCGCCTCTTTGATTGCATCGCCATCATATTTATATTTTGCATTCAGGGTCAGTACGAGCTTGCCATTCTGCTTTTCATATACCTGCTGCTCTGTCCGCTGTGCATCATAATTGAAGCTGACAACCGTTTTCTGATCCGGCGTCAATTTCTTCAGATCCGGTGATTCTTCTTTCTGATCTGAATAGACTTCCTCTGTTACTGTTTTGTAGCCAGCATTAATCACCTTTCGGCCTAGATTTTTTTCAACAGTAACACCAGGTGTCGGCATTGCCGTCACCTGAGCAGCCTCCTTTTCTGCTGAACCGCATCCAGCCAGCAGAAAAGCGGAAAGAATAAATACTGCTGCTTTTCTCATTCTACTGTTACCGACTTAGCCAGATTGCGCGGCTTATCCACATTTAGGCCTTTAGCCACAGACAGATAATACGCTAACAGCTGCAGCGGGATAATTGCCAGTGATGTCGCAAAGTGCGGATCTGTACGTGGAATATACACAGTAAAGTCTGCTGTATCCTCAATGTTGTAATTGCCATAAGTTGTCAGCCCCATCAGATAAGCACCGCGGGATTTGACCTCCACCATATTGGATCTGGTCTTTTCAAACAGATTCTGCTGTGTGCAGACACCAATTACCAGCGTACCATCTTCAATCAGAGAGATCGTACCATGTTTCAGTTCGCCTGCCGCATACGCCTCGGAATGAATATAGGAAATTTCCTTCAGCTTCAGAGAACCTTCCATGGAAATGGCATAATCCAGACCTCTTCCAATAAAGAAAGCATCCTTTGCATTTGCAAACTTTGCCGCAAACCATTGAATTCTTTCCTTATCTTCCAGAATTTTCTGAATCTGATCCGGCAGAGCAAGAATAGCATCAATCATCTTCTTTTCTTTTTCTTCATCCAGCTTTCCATTTACTTCCGCCAGCTTGATAGCCAAAACATAAACCGCTGCCAGCTGTGCGCTGTAGGCTTTTGTAGTCGCCACAGCGATTTCCGGTCCTGCCAATGTATAAAGAACATGTTCTGCTTCTCTTGCAATGGATGAACCGACGACGTTGACAATGCCAAGTGTGTCTGCCCCAAGATCTTTCGCCTCTCTTAAAGCTGCCAGAGAGTCAGCCGTTTCACCAGACTGAGATACGATAATCACAAGTGTATGTGCCGCATCCATCAGCGGGCGGCGATACCGGAATTCGCTCGCCAATTCTACTCTGACCGGAACTCTGGCAAGATCTTCAATCACATACTGTCCTGCCATGCCGACGTGATATGCACTGCCGCAGGCAACGATTTCAACTGCTGTGTATTTCTTCAGAGTTTCATCGTCCAGACCGCAGTCTGTCAGCGATATAACGCCATCCTTGATCAGACTGTTTAATGTATCTTTGACTGCCTTTGGCTGTTCATGGATCTCCTTCATCATGAAGTGCTCAAAGCCGCCTCTTTCTGCCGCCTGGGCATCCCATTTCACTTCCTGCGGTTCGATAAATGTCTCTTCCTGATCAATGTCGTAGAAATGCACTTCACCAGGCTTTATATCTGCAATCTGCTGGTTGCCAATATAATAGACACTTCTTGTATGTTCCAGAATGGCGGTTACATCGGATGCCAGGAAAGATTCATCTTCCAGCGTGGCAATAATCAAAGGTGCATCCTTTCTTGCCGCAAAGATTTCATCAGGATAGTCCTTGAACATGATAGCCAGTGCATAGGATCCGCGGATAGCTGTCATAGCTCTGGACAGAGCGTCAATCGGACCGCTGTTATACTTCTTGATATAATAATCAATCAGCTTGATCGCAACCTCCGTATCAGTTTCGGTATGGAAAACATAATTATGACGCAGAAGTTTTTCTTTCAATTCCTGATAGTTTTCAATGATGCCGTTATGTACACCGACAACATTCCGATCATCGCTGCAGTGCGGATGCGCATTAACTTCACTCGGTTCACCGTGAGTTGCCCATCTTGTATGACCTATGCCGCAGGTGCCAGCCATTGCCTTGCCGTCATTTGTTTTTTCAGCCAGAGCTCTGAGTCTGCCTTTCGCCTTTACAATTTCAATATCATCACTGCCATTGCGTACAGCAAGACCAGCAGAATCATAGCCTCTGTATTCAAGCTTTTCCAATCCTTCCAGAAGAATCGGTGCAGCCTGCCGCTTGCCGACGTATCCAGTTATTCCACACATATGCAATCACCTCGATAGTTGCATTTTATCATCACTGTTTCTTTTTGAAAATATTACCTGGCCGCATGGCCAATAAGAAAAGACC
>ONOV01000124.1 GCA_900319505.1 uncultured Erysipelotrichaceae bacterium | reverse complement strand
GTAGATTCTTTCCAGTCTCTGATTCAGCAGATGAATGAAATGCCTTCTTTCATATTCCTGCAGACTTTCTTCCATCCACAGCGACAGTATGACCGTTCCAGCCTTCTTGTATGCCGTACTGATCCCGCATGCCAGACTGCCATTAAACAGGACAAATGAAACATCCCCTGCCTGGACAAGGCCTGCTTCTTCAGCTGTTTTCAGCAGGGAAAGGAAGGAAGGTCTGGCCCTGCAGGGCACAATGGAAAAGCAGCTCATAGATGTGATTGAATCCATGTCATCGCATCCTGCAGAAGCACTCTGTCATTTTCAAAGGTGATGCGGGTCATAGCCTCCTGCGGCGTAACCCAGTCCATGCCCTGCAGCTCTTCTTCCTGTATCTTCATATGACCGCCCTTTTCCACAGCCAGAAAGTAGATGACATCCTTGTGGATGCCCGGGGCAGGAGAATAGGAAAGGGTATGGCGGAAACCGTCAATAAACTTTACTTTCAGCCCCGTTTCCTCTCTGATTTCCCGCTTAGCGGTCTCCAGTTCTGTTTCATCCTTTTCCACATGCCCCTTGGGAAAGCACCAGTGTCCCTGTACCTGGTGGATCAGAAGTACTTTATAGTCTCTGCGCCATGCATTCATGATCACGGCACCGCATGATTTCTCCTGTTTCATTTCTTCTCCTTTTCAGCTTCATAGAGCTTTTTCTCTTCTTCATTCATCGGATACGCAGCCAATAGATCCGGCCTGTACTGCATTGTTCGATGCAGTGCGGACAGTACACGCCATTCATGTATCTTTTCATGATTGCCGCTTAACAGTACTTCCGGTACTTTCTTTCCTTCAAAATCAACCGGACGGGTATACTGTGCATATTCCAGCCTTGGCATTTCAAAGGATTCTTCCTCTGTGGAAGCCTTTCTGAGAATGCCGTCTTTCAGCCGGACAATACTGTCAGTGATGATCTGTGAAGCCAGCTCTCCTCCACTCAGAATAAAATCTCCAAGTGAGATTATCTCATCCGCTTCATCATAGATGCGGGCATCAAACCCTTCATAGTGGCCGCAGACAAAGATCAGATCTTCCATTTTACTCAGTTCATGCGCTTTTTTCTGACTGTAGACAGTTCCAGCCGGATCCATCAGGATGACATGGCTTTTCTCTGTTTTCACCGAACGTATGGCTTTGACCACCGGCTCACACCGCAGCACCATCCCGGCTCCTCCTCCGTATACGGAATCATCAATATGGCGGTAGGAACCATCCGCAAAATCTCTGATATCCGCCACATAAAAGGAAATGATGCCTTTCTTCTGTGCGCGTGCAATCAGCACAGAAGAAAGAAAGCTGTCATAGTTCTCAGGAAACATGGTCACATACTGTATATTCATACCCGAATTGTAAAATACAGGCATTCCTGTTTTCAACATGCATGAACATAATGATATAATTATCACATGGATGCAGAAGAACTCAGACCTTATCTTGCCCGTTTTGTGACTGTCACTCTGGATGATGGAACAGAAATATCCGGCTATATCGCAAACCCTGAGGATTTCAGGAAAGAAAATGCAGAAGCGAATCAGATCCGCCTGGTCAACGGCCTGCAGAACAGCATAACGGAAATCAGCAGGATCATTGACATCAAAGCCGTGAACCGTCAGGACACCACGGAGATACCTGTGATAGGTGAATCAAGCGATGTTGTTTCAAGGATGAAGAAGAAACAGTCCGAGGACTTTGATGAAAAGCTTGATGAACTGTTTGACAAGAGTCTGTCTGATACCCTGGAAGTCAAGCTGCCAAATGGAAAGATCATTCATTCTCATTCCGAAGACGAATGATCTCTTTTTTTCAGGGATTGACAGAATGCGTATAATAATACCTATCGGAGGTCCAAATGAACGCGAAGAAACTTTTACCTGTACTTGTTTCTACCGCACTGCTCTGCGGCTGCGGGTCATCTGTTTCATCTGCTGATAAGGATAATGTTTCCGCTGTCTATCCGACAGCTTTTCCCAATGGCAATAATGCCGGTGCCATCAATCTTGAATTCAATGTGCCGGATATGAGCGGCTATAAATTTCTTTCAGATGCCAATCCGGCTTTTCTGGAAGTGACCATGGAAGAGTCACTGCGCTTAGTGGAAGAAGGCGGTACGGGTCTTGTCTTCTACAGCTATGAAGACTGTCCCTGGTGCAACCGGGCCATTCCGATTCTGAATCAGGCGGCCAAGGAAGAAGGCGTGCAGATCTTCTATGTGAATATCTATGCGGATGAATTTGAGGCAAAGTCCAAGGAAGAACAGGAAGCGATCATCAATCGCCTGTATACGGAAATGGAGCCTGCCCTGGAACATAAAACCGATGAAGATACCGGCAAAACAAGTGTTGTGCTGCAGGTGCCGCTGTTAGCAGCAGTAAAAGATGGTTCCATCATCGGCCATCATTTAGGCGTAACGGATGACTTTGAACTGGATCAGGATAATCTGGATGAATTCCAGGTGACGGAAGATCAGAAAAATGAACTGCTTGCCATTTATGAACAGCTCATTGAGGAAACATATGCATGAGAAAAAGGCTCAATTGAGCCTTTTCTATTTTATCTTCAGTTTTCTTTGAGAATCAGGGCCATGAATACAAGCGGCTCATCCCCCTGGCAGGCAACCCGATGGCTTTCACCATTGCCGCAGTAAGCACTGTCGCCCGCATGCAGTTCATAGGTTCTGTGTTCATTGTCCTCATAGGCACATGTGCCGGAAAGGATGAAGATCGTTTCCGATGAGCCTTCATGGGCATGATAGCCCAGGGAGCTGCCCGGCTTCAATGTATTGCGCTTATAGCCGATGATGCTGCTGCAAACCGGTGCCTTTTCATTCTGGATTTCCAGAGATTCCAGCACGCCTGTACCGCCTTTGGCTTTTTCTGTCTTACTTACCGGTGTTTCTTTTTCAGTCTGAACCCACATGTTATTTTTCTCCTTTGCGTTCTGTTTCCGTATTATAAGGTTTATGAATGTAATCGAAGTATTTGCGCAGTCTGCCTTCATAGGCAATATTGCTCATCTCATAGAATGCCGTGTCTCTGATCTCATCCGGCAGATACTGCTGATCGACATAATGGTTGGGATAGTCATGGGCATACCGGTAGCCGGTGCCATGGCCCAGCTTTTCAGCACTGGCATAGTGCGCATCCTTGAGATAGTTCGGAATAGGAAGATTGCCTGATCTTCTGACCTCTTCCCGGGCTTTGAGAATGCCCTGGGAGCAGGCATTGGATTTAGGCGCTGCAGCCACATAAACCGCTGCCTCCGCTAAAACCAGCTGTCCTTCCGGCAGGCCGACCCGCTCTACCGCTACCGCTGCCGCTGCAGCAACCTGCAGCGCCCTGGCGTCCGCTACGCCGCACTCTTCCGCCGCCGCAATCATGATGCGTCTTGCAATAAAGCGGACATCTTCCCCTGCTTCCAGCATTCTGGCCAGATAATACAGCGCCGCATCCGGATCCGAACCGCGCATGGACTTGATGAAAGCGGAAATCGTATCATAGTGATTGTCGCCATCCGCATCATAGCGCATCACCTTTTTCTGAATGCATTCCTTTGCCGTATCAAGGGTAATATGAATCCAGCCGTCATCACTTCGATCCGTAGTCAGTACTGCCAGTTCCAGGGCATTGAGGGCAGTCCTTGCATCACCGTCCGCCCCTTCGGCAAGATACCCGCAGGCATCATCATCCAGAATCACATTTTCACTGCCGACGCCTTTTTCCGTGTCTCTGACTGCTCTTTGAAGCAGTGTACGGATATCTTTTTCGGTTAAAGGTTTCAATTCAAAGATACGGGAACGGGACAGGAGCGCTCCGTTGACCTCAAAATACGGGTTTTCTGTCGTTGCACCGATCAGGATGATCGTACCGTCTTCTACATAGGGCAGAAGATAATCCTGCTGGGCTTTGTTGAAACGATGGATTTCATCAATGAAGAGAATCGTACGCTTTCCCTGTTCCGAGAACCTGCGTTTTGCCCTGGCTACGACCTCTTCCATGTCCTTTTTACCGGCAATAGTGGCATTGACCTTTTCAAAGGATGCTTTTGTCGTATTGGCAATGACATGTGCCAGGGAAGTTTTGCCTGTGCCGGGAGGACCATAGAATATGATTGAGCTCAGCCGGTCTGCCCTGATGGCCCTATAGAGCAGTTTATCATGGGCTATGATGTGCTGCTGGCCGACAATATCATCCAGTGTTTCCGGACGCATGCGGGCGGCCAGCGGCTCTTCTTTCTTCTTTTTTTCTTCTGATGCGATATCAAATAAGTTCATACGAATATATTATGCCAAAAAACATTTGAAAACGATTACGATATGCGTATAATAACACTTGTAAATACTCGAAGGGGGAAACGGAGAGTGTTTGCAAAGCTGCGACTTGAATGGTTGATCTATTCTGACAGCAGCGCTGCAGACCAGCAATTGCTGGTTTTTTTATTTTACTGATACCGGTTCCCCTGTTTCTTCAATCGGGACAGGTTCTGCATAATGCTTTGCCCAGTTCATATCAATGACCGCCGGACTTTCCTTCGTCTTCAGATCAGCAGCGTATACCCGGGCTGTTTCCTGATACCATCTCTTCTCAAAGTCAACGTGTCCGATCTGGCCGTCATTGAAAAGAACTGCAAACTCTTCTTTCTTATTGAACGCATTGTAGAACAGCCGATTGACATCCTTTGTCTGTTTTGACAGTTTCTTCATGAGACTGTACTTGAGAATTTCCATGATGCGGTCATCATAGTGTGAAGCCGCAATGGCAGTCTTTTCAGAAAGTTCAAGCGGTGTTCTGACAATTCTCAGCATTCCCTTCCGGTTGATGTATTTCATCATCCAGGCATAGATCTGCTGACTGAAAGAAAGCTGTACCGCTTCCTGATATTCTTTCTCATCGATCGCAACGATGATCATGAGTCTGTTTCTGCGATCCACGTAATACATGCTGTAAGGGGTCGGATAAATCGTATGGCATACGGAACAGGTATGCGTAAATAGAGAACCGTCTGCCACAAAAGGACGCAGACGCGGCATCTCATCGATAATCAGCCGGGGATAGATAGTGATGACATCCTGCTGGCCGCAGGCATCACGCGTACAGGTGACCCTGCGTTGAATGGTATGAATCTGTTCCATGAAACCTTCCTCTCTGTTTCAGTACTTTAGACAATATGTAAAAGCCCTCCATTAACTTGTGTGTTCGAGGATCATCCCGCATACTTGTTATTGGATCGATAAAGAGATGGGG
>ONOV01000122.1 GCA_900319505.1 uncultured Erysipelotrichaceae bacterium | reverse complement strand
TTGTATGAGGGTATTTGCATTTTTCGCTCACTGCCTATAACATAGAAATGTACGTTCAGGAGTGTTTTATGTCTGAAAATAAACCGAAAAAGTTCCGCTTCAATCCCCGCAAGGTTGTAGCGGTATTAATAACAGTATTATGTGTTCTTCTCGCAGTCGGCATCGGTACATGGTATCATCTTGAAAATACGGATCAGGTCATCAAGGCACCGAAGTCCGCTTCTACCGCTGCATCCGCTACAGCTACCCCGCTGCCATCCGATCTGACGGATCCTGACAGCTATCAGTATATCGTCAATAAGAACATCGGTGTGCTGAGCAGTTCTTTTGTTCCGGGCGATCTGGCTGATCCGGAAAATGTCACCAGTACTTCCGGTGTCATTACCTTAAGAGCAGAAGCGGCCGGCAAACTGACGGAAATGGTCAAGGCGGCTGCAGATGCGGGAGTAAATCTGTATGTGACAAGTGCATACCGTTCCTATGATGAACAGGAACAGCTCTATACTTCCTACAGTTCTCTATTGAAGCAGTCTGAACTGATTGTTTCCTGTGCTCAGGCCGGGTACAGTGAACATCAGCTCGGTTTAGCCGCTGACTTCACGGATGATACATCCGTCAGCAGCCAGACGGAAGCATTTGCGGATACGGCGGCCGGACAGTGGCTCTATCAGCACGCTCATGAATACGGTTTTATTCTGCGCTATCCCAAAGACAAGCAGAGTGTGACCGGCTTCAGCTATAAGCCATGGCATTACCGCTATGTCGGTACCGATACCGCCAATGCCATGTATGCTGTATCACCGGATGAAACGATGGAAGAATACTTCAATCTGAAATAAGAGACAGAGATTGTCTCTTTTTTATGATATTTGTGAAAATACAGTTTGACATTGACTTTTGGCTTGTCTATTATTAATAAGCGTTTGTTCTATAAAAAAGATGGAGGTGGCATGAAATGAAGAGAACATACCAGCCTAGCAAGAGAAAAAACAAGGCAACTCACGGGTTCAGAGCCCGTATGGCAACTGTCGGCGGTCGTAAAGTACTGGCCAGACGCCGTGCAAAGGGAAGAAAGGTTCTTTCTGCCTGATCAACCACCGCATCGGTGGTTTTTTATTTATGAAGAAAAAAAACAGAGTCAGGAAGGCACAGGAATTCCAGGAGATCATCCATAAGGGAAAGAAAAAGGTCAATCGTTCCTATGTTTTCTACTATGTACCGAAGAAAGAAACAGAAGCGAGGGTCGGCATTTCCCTGTCAAAGAAGATGGGGCATGCGGTGGACCGCAATCTGTACAAACGGCAGGTGCGCATGATGTGCCAGGATCTGATCGACTTTCAGACTTTTCCGTATGATGTGATTCTTATCCTGCGTTTAAGCTATCGTTCCAACCGTTATGATGCCAATAAAAACAGTTTGGAAAAACTATTAACGGACAGTATAATGGAAAAGTGAATACTTAAGGAGAAGTCAATGAAATTATCTCGCCGAACAAAGAAGATTCTGGCTGCGGCAGTGCTGATTTCCAGTGCTGTGATGATGGCCGGATGTACCGTACCGCGTGATTCCAGCGGCAACATTATTCTGATTGAAAGAGCGACATCTTTCTCAGATATCTTTCACTCTGAAAACTGGTTCAGTGCCATCTTCGTATGGCCTTTAGCCCAGTTCATCAACATCCTGGCACCCAGGATCGGTGTCGGCGGCGCCATTGCCCTGATCACAATTCTGATTAACGGCATCCTGGCTATCGCTACGCTGAAGTCAACGATCAGCACCCAGGAAATGCAGCTGATTCAGCCGGAAGTCGCAAGAATCCAGCGCAAGTATGAAGGCCGTGATGACCGCAACTCCCAGATGAAGATGGCAGCGGAAATGCAGAAGCTTTACGCTGAACATGACATTCATCCGATGGGAACGATGGTCGTTACCTTCATTCAGCTGCCGATCCTGATGGCCATGTATATGGCTGTCGAAAGATCCTATGCGGTCTACCATGGCACATTCCTGGGCGTCAACCTGCAGACAACCCCCTGGAAGGGCATGAGCAGCGGACACTGGATGTATCTTGTCATCTTCCTGATCATGACATTATGCCAGACGCTTTCCATGTTTGTCCCGCAGTGGCTGAGCAAACAGAGAGCAAAGAAAGAAGCTGAGAAGCATCACCGCAAGCCTGATACAGGCAATGACAGACAGCAGAAGATCATGCAGATCTATATGCTGGTCATGGTTGTTATCTTCGGTCTTACCTTACCGTCTGCCATGGCGGTGTACTGGACATTCAATTCTCTTGTCAACGTCGTCAAGACACTGCTTGTACAGAAATATATCGATAAGAAGCAGGCTGAAAAAGAAGGAGCCAGATAAACATGGAAACATATACAGATACTTCCCTGGAAGAGATCCTGCGCAGAGCCGCAGATGACAGGGGATGCGTTACCACTGATCTGAAGTATCATGTAACGGAAGAAAAGAAGGATGAAGAGGGCAATACCGCAGAAGTGACAGCAGAAGTTTATACTTCTGAAGATGTAAAGGAATTCCTCTTTGATTATCTTGGCAGCTTCTTCACCAGCATCGATGAGGAAATCGAGGTTGCAATTGAAGAAACAGATGACGGTTATATCGTCAATCTGAATGCGGAAAACAATGCGGTTCTCATCGGCAAGATGGGCAAAACCATCGATGCCTTCAATACCGTGGTCAGAGGCGCGGTCAATGCGGAGTTCAAGAACAGAATCAACGTTCTGATCGATGTCAACCACTACAAGGAAGAAAGATACAGCCGGCTGAGATTCATGGCCAAGAAGATCGGCCGTCAGGTTCAGAAGAGCCATGTGGATGTTGAGCTTGATCCGATGCCAAGTGATGAACGCAAGGTCATTCACAAGCAGCTGAATGAATGGCACAACATCAAGACTGAGTCTGAAGGGGAAGGTTCCCGCCGACACGTATGCGTCCGCTATGCAGCGGATGAGCCGGCAGAAGAGCCTGAAGAAGAAACAGCAGAGTAATGCAGAGCGGATGAAAACGTCCGCTTTTTTATTACGCGTAACAGCATCAGATCCTGTCTGCAATACCGGCTGTTCATGTCACAATGATAGAAAGATAAGACAGCAAAGTATGAATGAAATGTCATTTCCAATCAACTGTGCAGGGGATTGTAATAACAGCCAGGAGGCAGCCATCAGGCTGCCTTTTCTTTTTGTATTTTGCATTTTTCCACCATTGTGAATAAACAGGCAGATAATATGGTTTTTAACGGAAAAGAGTACGCTGAAGCAGGACAGATGGTGGAAAAATGCATCATAAACCTCTTATTCCTGTAAAATTCACATCAGAAACAGGATAAATGTACATAATCCACATGGTTTTACACTCTCAACACTGTCAGTTTTCCACTCATGTGGAAAACTGTTTATAATCATCAGAAATGCTATGATAAAGCCATTTTCAGATGGTTTATAAACTGTTGAAATACCGTATGCAGGCCATGTTTTTCCACATTTTCAGCACTTTTCCACATGGTGGATTCATTTTCAACAATTTCTCCACAATACAAAATTTGTGGAAAACAGTGGAAAAGTGATGAATGTATGATCAATATCATATTTATGTAAAATCAGACATTGTGGATAAAATAGTTTTCAACAATTTTACTGTGGAAATATAGGGGAAGCACCGCTAGAATAGTAGAGCAATCTAGAAAGAATCAGGTGTTAATTATGACTGCATCAAAAGACCAGTATCTCAAGGATGTCTGGAAAAAAATACTGGACTATCTGCGCATAAACACTTCCATAGAACCTACGGTGATCTCGACTTTCTATGAGCCGAGTTCCATCTATGAACTGACCACAGAAAAGGCGACTGTACTGACGCCTAACATCATCTGCAAACAGATCATCCAGCAGGAAATCAAAACCCTCTCAGCTGCTTTTACAGACGTTCTGCAGGCAGATCGGGACTATATCGTGGAAGTATGCCAGAAGAGTGAACTCAGAACCGCTGTAAAGCCTTCTGTGCAGCTTTCTGAGGATGAAGCGGCGGCTTTTGCGTCCATGCCGCTTCAGCGTGACCGCACGTTCGACAACTTTGTTGTCGGTGACTGCAACCGGGAGAGCCATGCCGCAGCATTAGCCTGTGCTACCCGTCCCGGACAGTTCTTCAATCCTTTATTCATCTTCGGCAATTCCGGCCTTGGCAAGACTCATCTGCTCATGGCCATCGGCAATTATATTCAGAAGAATGATCCTTCCAAGAAGGTCTACTATACGGAGTCCCTGAAGTTTGTCGAAAATGTCGTCAAAGCCATCAAGATCGGTAAAATTGACCAGTTCAAGGAATATCTGTATGGGATAGATGTCTTTCTGGTCGATGATATTCAGTTTCTGGCCGGCAAGGAAAAGTCGCATGAAATCTTCTTTACCATCTACAACGAGCTCATCAATAACCACAAGCAGATCTGCATCGCTTCCGACCGTCAGCCTAATGAAATCAAAGGTCTGGAAGACAGATTGATCAGCCGCTTTTCAAGCGGTCTTTCCGTCGGGATTGATTCGCCTGAGTTTGAGACTTCGCTTGCCATTCTGGAAATGAAGATCAAACAGTCCGGCCAGTCCATTGAAGTGGATCCGGATGGTCTTGCCTATATCGCTTCCAACTTCTCCGGCAATATCAGAAGTCTGGAAGGGGCATTGAACCGGGTGCTTTTCTATGCAATACAGTTTCAGCCGGACGGCTCTTCCATCCGTCTTGAAACGGTGATGAATGCTTTGAAAGCACAGGCTGTTGTCTCTGATCAGACCGGTCTCAGTCCTAAGAAGATCATCGATACGGTGGCCGACTACTATGGTCTGACCCACCAGCAGATTGTCTCCAAGACACGTACGAAGAATATTGCCAATGCAAGGCATATCTCGATCTATTTATGCCGTACCAAGCTTTCCCTTTCCTATATCAAGATCGGCGAAGAGTTCGGCGGACGCGATCACGCTACGATCATGTCAGCCTGCCGCAAAGTAGAGAAGGCACTCAAGACGGATCCGGCCATGAAGGAAGCAGTCAATACGCTTGAGAAGAGACTGGATGCCTAATCCACATTCTCTCCACTGTTTTCCCACCGGCTGGAAATGCTAAAATAGCACCGTTCCATAAGGGTTATGGAAGACTTTTCCACAGTTTCCACTGCCCTAATAAATCTAAACTTAATAACTGATATATATACAGGCACGCAAGGAGGCGCAACATGAAATTCAGCATTGCCAAAACTAAGATGTATGCCGCTCTGCAGGATGTGAACCATGCCATCTCATCCACCAGTCCGGCCGCATTACGAGGAATTCTGATTGAAGCATCAGAAGATAATGAACTGGTTCTGACAGCCAGTGACAACGATGTCACCATCCGCAGAACCCTGAAGGGAAAGGATGATGAAGAGCTTCAGCTCAATGTCGAAGAACCGGGTTCAGTTGTCATTGATGCTCATTACATTATGGACATTGTCCATAAGATCGATGCGGATACGGTCAAGGTAGAGATTCTGGACGGCGCATTGACATCCTTCAAGGGCAATCAGGCCCAGTTCCGCATCAACGGCACCAAGGCGGATGAATATCCGGATATTGATCTGAGTGAACCTCAGCAGAGCTTCAGCGTCAATGAACTGAAACTCAGTGCTCTGATTGAAGCAACAGCCTTTGCGGCAAGCGATCAGGAAACACGTCCTGCATTGACCGGCATTCATATGGTTCTGAAGGAAGGAAAGCTGATTGCCGTAGCGACTGACTCCTATCGTCTGGCCCGCAAGGAAGAAGCCATTGACAGTGATCTTGACATTGCCGTCACCGTTCCGGCCAAGTCCATGAATGAAGTCAGATCCATTCTCTTATCCGAGGATAAGGATATCCGCATTGCTCTGGATACCAGAAAAGCCCAGTTCATTACCGATGATACCGTCTTCCAGACAAGACTCTTGGAAGGTGCTTTCCCGGAAACAGACCGCCTTATTCCTACATCCTTCATTTCAACTCTGACCATCTCCAGATCTTCTTTGATCAATGTGCTGGATCGTTCCATGTTCATCAAGAATGAGAATATGACCATCAACCATCTGCACTGCACGGAAGATGACATTATCTTCTCCAACCGTTCCCAGGAGATCGGTGAATTCGAGCAGTCTCTGATGGAAGAGGGTGCTGTTTTCAAGGGAGAACCGCTGGATATCTCCTTCAACGGCGGCTATGTCATGGCAGCGGCCAGAGCTCTCAAAGGCAATACGATTGAGATCCGTTTTGCCGGTGAGATGAAGCCGTTTATCCTGATCAATCCGGAAGATGACAGTATGCTGCAGCTGACCCTGCCGGTACGTTCCTATGACTGATCTGATCCCCGCTCAGGCGGGGATTTTTCAGTGACTTTATGTATGTAAATTCAGGCTTTAAAACAGCCTGATGCAGAGCTTTTCTGTAACCGATTACGAATAACATGCATGCAGATAAATATAAAAGGTCTGAAAACCGGCTTTCCATAAGGATTTTCAGGCCTTTTTGTGGTATAATAAAGCAGGTCATTTACGGCCTTCTGAAGGAGGAAAACAGAATGGATGAAAGAAGTGAGAATTATATCCTTCTGCAGCAGTTTCTCAAACTGAAAAATCTGGTCGGCAGCGGCGGTGAAGCCAAGACTGTGATCAGACAGGGGGACGTAAAAGTCAATGGTGAAACGGAGACAAGAAGAGGACGCAAGCTGTATCCCGGTGATACCGTCACCATGCATGGAAAGACATATACCGTCTGATGTATGTCCGTTCTCTGAAACTCAGAGGCTTTCGCAACTATGATGCCCTGGATGTGTCCTTCACTCCCGGCATCAATGTCATTACCGGACCGAATGCCCAGGGAAAGACAAATCTTCTGGAAAGCCTTGTCTATCTTTCATTGACCCGCTCTCACCGGGTTGCTCAGGATCGCAAACTGATTCAGGAAGGTGCTCCCTTTGCTTCACTCAGCTGTATCTATCATGAGGGAGGCAGAGATTATGATCTGGAAGCTGTGATTCATCCCCAGGGCAAAACCCTGATGATTCATAAGCAGACGGTCAGAAGAGCTTCTTCTTTCATTGGAAAACTGAATGTCATTCTTTTTGCACCGGATGACCTTCATTTCTTTCTGGATTCACCAAGGGAAAGAAGAAGGCTCTTGAATCAGGAAATCACCAAGCTGTCCAACAGCTACCTGCTTTCTCTGAACAGGTATCAGAACATGCTGAAGGACAGAAATCTATTGCTCAAGGAAATGAAACCGGATATGCTGTATCTTTCTGCCCTCAATGAAAAGATGGCTGAGGAAGAGACAGGCATCATTCAGGCCAGAAGAGATATGGTGAATGGTATCAATGATTCACTCAATGATCTGTATCATTATCTGGCCAATGATGACAGCACGGATGTGAAGCTTGCCTATGACTGCTGTATCAAAGATGAGGCATGTACGAAGGAAAACCTCACGGCCATTCATGAGGCATCAACAAAGCGTGATCTTGAGACGCATATGACAAATACCGGCATCCATCGGGATGATATCAGTTTTCTGATGAACGGGATCAAAGCCGGGGATATTGCTTCCCAGGGACAGAAGAGGATGCTGATGCTGAGCTTCCGGATGGCTCTGCATGCCTATATCCGCAAGGTCAGCGGCCGCAATGCTGTTCTGCTGCTGGATGATGTCATGAGTGAGCTGGACGAAGAAAAACAGCAGAGATTGCTGAAGATGATATCGGATGATGTGCAGTGCATCATCACAACAACAAGTCTTTCTGCCTTCTTGAGGCAGAGAAAAATCAATGAACTGACTATACAGTCAGGCAGATTAATCAGTGAAGGAGGAAACCATGGCAGAAGAGAAGAAAAATGATGATCCGATTGCTGAAGAAAAAGAAGAAGCTTCAAATGCGGTCATCGGCAAGCTTCTGGATACCAGAGTTGAAAAAGAATACGATGATTCTGAGATTCAGGTGCTGGATGGACTGGAAGCTGTCCGCAAGAGACCGGGCATGTATATTGCTTCTACCTCCAGTAAGGGTCTGCATCATCTTGTCTGGGAAATTGTCGATAATGGTATTGATGAAGCCATGGCCGGTTATGCCTCTACCATTACTGTCACAATTGACAAGGATAATGTTGTCACCGTGCTGGATGACGGCCGCGGCATGCCGACGGGCATGAATGAGAAGACCGGCAAATCAACCATTGAAACCATTTATACGGTACTGCATGCGGGCGGCAAGTTCGGCGGCGGTGCCTATAAGATTTCCGGAGGTCTGCATGGTGTCGGTGCCTCGGTTGTCAATGCGCTGAGTACATGGATGGAAGTCAGAGTGTTCCATAACGGGGATGTCTATTACATCCGCTTTGAAAACGGCGGCCATACCAAGGCGCCTTTGAAGGTGATTGATCATTGTGATCCGCATAAGCATGGTTCTGAGGTGCGTTTCAAGGCAGATCCGACGATCTTCCAGGAAACAACCGTCTATGACCATGACACCGTCAGAAACCGTCTGAGACAGCTTGCTTTCCTGAATAAGGGCATTCGCATCATCTTCAATGATGAACGCATGGAGGATGAAAAGAAGCGCCATAATGAGTTCATGTATGAGGGCGGCGTCAAAGAGTATGTTGCCTTCCTCAACCGGGATAAGAATGTGGTACATCCGGATGTCATCTATGCCGAAGGCTATGAAAACAATATCCAGGTGGAAGTGGCTGTACAGTACAATGACGGCTATAACCAGTCTGTCTATACTTACTGCAACAACATCTACACGGTTGAAGGCGGTACGCATCTGGAAGGCTTCAATCTGGCTCTGCAGCGTGAGATCAACAGGTATGCAAGAAACCAGAAGCTTCTGAAGGAAAAAGACAGCAATCTTTCGACGGATGACTGCAAGGAAGGCATTACGGCAGTCATCTCCGTCAAGCATCCGGATCCGCAGTATGAAGGTCAGACCAAGACCAAGCTTGGCAATTCGGAAGTCAGAAAGATCGTATCAGATATCTTCGGCATTGAGCTGGCCAAGTTCCTGATGGAAAATCCGGATGAAGGCAAAGCAATTGTCGAGAAGTGCATGCTGGCTTCAAGAGCCAGAATTGCTGCCAAGAAAGCAAGAGAGATGACCCGCCGCAAGAGTCCGCTGGAAGTAGGTTCTCTGCCTGGCAAGCTGGCAGACTGCTCTTCCAAGGATGCGAGCATCTGTGAAATCTATATTGTCGAGGGTGACTCCGCCGGCGGCTCTGCCAAGCAGGGCAGAGATTCTCATTATCAGGCCATTCTGCCTTTAAGAGGTAAGATCCTGAATGTTGAGAAGGCCCGGGAGGAGAGAGCTTTCGATAACAATGAAATACGTTCCATGGTCACGGCATTCGGCTGCGGCATCAAGGAAGAGACAGATCCTTCCAAGCTCAGATACAACAAGATTGTCATCATGACCGATGCCGATGTCGATGGTGCTCATATCAGAACGCTGCTGCTGACGTTCTTCTACCGCTTCATGCGGCCGATTGTTGAGCAGGGGCATGTCTACATTGCTCAGCCGCCGCTGTATAAGGTGCAGAAGGGCAGCAGTGTTCAGTATGCCTATACGGACAACCAGCTGGAAAAGATCAAGGCAGAGATGGGATCCCATCTTGCCATACAGCGTTACAAGGGACTTGGTGAAATGGATGCTTCACAGCTTTGGGAGACAACCATGGATCCGAAACAGAGAACACTGATCCGGGTAACCGTCGATGATGCGGAAGAAGCTGATGCCAACTTCTCTATGTTAATGGGAGAGGAAGTTGAACCGCGTAAGAACTTCATCATTGAGAACGCCCACTTTGTTGAGAATCTGGATGTATAAGGAGGTCAGAAATGGGATTAGATGATTTCATGGAGTTTGATGAAGAAAACTTCGATCCGGGAAATATAACAGAAACAGACCTCTCCAAGGAAATCAGAAGAGACTTCCTTGAATACTCCATGTCCGTCATTGTGGCAAGAGCCCTGCCGGATGTACGTGATGGTCTCAAACCGGTGCAGAGACGTATTCTCTACTCCATGTATGAAATGAATAACACACCGGACAAACCGTATCGTAAGTGTGCGCGTATTGTCGGTGATACAATGGGAAAATACCATCCGCACGGCGACAGTTCGATTTACGGTGCCCTGGTTTACATGGCCCAGGACTGGAACCTGAGAGAGACACTGGTAGACGGTCATGGCAACTTCGGTTCCATGGATGGAGATGGCGCAGCCGCCATGCGTTATACCGAAGCCAGATTAACCGAATTTGCCATGGATTTGATGGACGGTTTAAGCGACGATGCGGTAGAATTTATAGATACTTATGATGGTGAGGATAGTGAGCCGACAGTTATGCCGGCGATGGTGCCGAATTTGCTATGCAACGGCGCTATGGGAATTGCCGTGGGTATGGCAACCAATATTCCGCCGCATAATTTGAGTGAAGTCAGCGATGCTCTTTTATATATGATTGAAAATCCACAGTGCGATGATGAGCCTTTGGTGCGGCGTC
>ONOV01000120.1 GCA_900319505.1 uncultured Erysipelotrichaceae bacterium | reverse complement strand
GCTGCGGCTGTCCATATGAAACTTCGTATATTTACTTCCCTGTCGACACCTGTACAGGGAAGTTTTTTCTTTGCGAAGGGGTATAAGAAAAATGAAAAACAGAAAAACTCAGCATCTCACGGCCCACATGCTCGGGGCTCTTGCTCTAGGTTTACTGGCCGGCATCCTCATGATTCTGTTAAGAGAACATCTCAACGCATCCGGAAACACCTCTGTATGGAACACCATCAACAACATCTTCTTTGCGGATATCTCCGCACAAGGAAATGAATCCGCCATCGGTCTGTTCTACATCATCGGCCAGGTATTCGTCAGAGCCCTGCAGGCAGTGATCGTTCCGATGGTATTCACTTCCATCGTTCTGGCCATGGTCAGAATCAAGGATGCGTCCAGGCTCGGCCGCATCGCTTCCCTTACCATCGGCTGCTTCTTCCTGACCACCGGCATTGCCATTGTCATCGCTGCTGCTGTCGGCATGGCTGCCTACAATGCCCACCTGTTTGCCAATACGGCTACCGGTCTCAGTGCCGCGGAAGGTTCCGCATCTTCCACTAATCCGCTGATGATCATCGTCAATGCCATTCCCAGCAACATCGCCGATGCCTTCACCAATAACGGCGGCGTGCTTGCCATTGTCGTCTGTGCCCTGGCGGTCGGTCTTGCCTGCAATAAGCTGGGTGATAAGGTCTCCATCGTACCCAAGGCATGTGCTGAAGTATCCGACATCATCACCGTTCTTCTGACCTGGATCATCAACAATCTTGGTCCGGCTGCCATCTTCTGCCTCATCACCAGAACATGCGCATCCTACGGCATCTCCTATCTGAAGCCGGCTGCCGTATACATGATCCTGACCACTGTACTGCTGTTAATTGTCCTGCTGTTCGGTTATCCGCTCTTTGTCCGCCTCACCACCGGCATGAAGGGCTCCACCTTCATGAAGAAGATGGGCAAGGTTGCATTGTTCGGCTTCTCCACTTCTTCCTCTGCTGCGACACTGCCTCTCAACATGAAAACAGCAGCCAATGAACTTGGCGTCGATGAAGAAATTACAAGCTTCGTACTGCCTCTCGGCATGACCATCAATATGGACGGTACCGCCATCATGCAGGTGATTGCGGCTCTGTTCATCGCCGGCTGTGCCGGATACCATGTCACCCTGTCCTCTGTTCTTGTCATCGGCTTACTGGCGGTTGTCGCTTCCATCGGTACGCCGGCTGCCCCTGGTGCCGGTGCCGTCATCCTGTTCACCATCCTGTCTGCCATGGGTTATACAAACGATATGGCTCTGATGACATATACCCTGATTCTTGCCATCAACCGTCCGATTGAGATGCTTGTCACATCCCTCAATGTCACCGGCGACGCGGCATGCGCCTGCGCTGTTGCGAAAAAAGAAAATGTCCTCCATGAGGACATCTACAATTCCGATGAAGAAAAAACAGAAGCACCCGAAAGTGCTCCTGCCGAAAACTAATCTGCTTCAATCATCTCACGGGCTGCTTCACGTCCATCTCTGATACAGGCAGCTACCGTACACGGACCAAGGTCCGCATCTCCTGCCACATAAACATGAGGCACATTCGTCTCATGTTTTTCTTTTTTCGCCAAACCGAATCGTTCCAGATCCACCTTCTGTCCGATCGCCGGTACAACAAGCTCACAGGCAATATCATAGTCCGAACCTTCCGTCACAATCGGTCTTGCCCGTCCGGAAGAATCCGGTTCACCTAAATGCATCTTCACAAGATGTGCTCCTGTTACTCTGTTATTTTCATTGTGATACAGTTCCACGATATTCTCCAGGAAAGCAAACTTCACGCCTTCCTTCTTCGCCGCTTCAATTTCATCCTGGCTGGCCGGCATTTCCTTCTGGCTTCTTCGATAGACAACCGTCACTTCATCAAGAATCCTGACAAGGCTTCTGGCACAGTCCATGGCAACATTGCCGCCGCCCCAGACAATTGCACTGTGATACTTCTTCTTATATTCCTCGTGCTTTCCTTCCACATTGAGATGATAAAGCAGAGAAAGACCTGCTTCACACCCTTCACCAGACAGACCGTACGTATTTTCCACCTGGGCGCCTGGTGCTGCCAGCACCCCGTCGAATGCCTCCGTCAGATCTTCCAGAGATCTGTCTTTACCGATTTCACAATTGAAGTGGAACACCGCACCGGCCTCTTTTAAATCCTGATGGATCTCATCCAGATACTTCTTATCAAAACGATAGGAAGGGATACCGGAATACACCGCTCCGCCGATCTGATCCAGCTTCTCAAAGTATTCCACCTGCCATCCTGCTTCAATCAGATCAATTCCAGCCGCCAAAGCAGCCGGACCAGTACCGATCAGAGCCGCTTTCTTTCCACAGCTTTCCCCTTTATGAATGACTCTTCCAGTATGATCAGCAATATATCTCTCAATCTGCTGAATGGACACAGGTTCACCCTTGATCCCTCTGACACAGTGTCCCTGACACTGCCTGTCACAGTCACATAAACGGCTTGTCAGTTCCGGAAAAGGATTGATGCTTCTCAGAATTTCACCGGCCTGCTCGACATCATCTTCCTTCATGGCTTTGATATAATCACGGATATGATTGCCGACCGGGCAGCCGGTTTCACATCTGGGTACAGGACAGGACAGACAATAAGAAGTCAATGCGTCAATTTCACTCATACTCATTTCCTCACTTTTTTCTATGATACAGCTTTACCTGAGAGCAGGCAGTTTTCTTTTCAGCGTTACATCCATCTTTGCAAGCCGGGCATTTACCTTTTCACCCTCTTTCAGAATTTCATCCCGATGAGGATTATCCTGTAAGGCAAGTTCCAGTGCCCTGGCATAGTCTCTTTTACAGGCATCATTCAGCTTCTTCCATGGAATGCCGGCTGTATAAGACACAATTGTACGATCCGCCTGCAGCTTACCCTGTAATATCCATACGGCGATCAGCGGATAGCCGGGATACCCCTGCCAGTACGTAGCCGGATCACTGGACGCAGCCATATTGTCACGCCATTGTACTTCATATGTCTTATCACCATTACTGGAAGTCACTTCCGCATGATCTTCCTTCATGTTCACTCTGCCATCCGCAATGGCACTGAACGCTTCATATACTTTTTCCTTCGGCGGCTGTTTCATGCCTTTTCCTTCTTTCTTAAATCAATAAATACAATTTCCGGATTATTGAACAGTCTGGGAATGTAATACGCACTCCGGTTCAATCCTCTGCTCACACAAAGCTTCACATTGCCAAGTGCATGTACACCTTCCGTATACTTTGGAAAGATGCCTTCCTGCGGGGCATAGAGCCCCTGATGGGTAAAAGGAATACGCCACTGTCCGCCATGGGCATGTCCGCTCACCACAAGATCACACTGCAGTCCTTTATAGAAGGAAGGAAAACAGGGTCTGTGGCTCATGAGAATCCGACAGCCTTCATGATGAAACAGCGTATTCACATACGCATGACTGCAGTCCACATGATGCGGCAGACTGTGCAGACCGGCAATCTCAATCCCTCTTTTCCGATCATACACAGAATCATCAATCAGAACCCGTATGCCCATCTCTTCCATCCGCATCCAGTATTCCGCCAGCTTTTCATCAGGAAGACGCACTTCATGATTGCCCGGGGAATAATACGTCTCATACGGCCGGCATACTTCAAACAGCTCAAACGCTGCTTCATCACTTTTCAGATCATCAATGATATCGCCCGGCATGAGAATGATGTCAGGCTGATACTTCTCCAGTATTCTTCTGATCTGACGCTGCTTCTTTCCAAACCGGCAGCTGTGCAGATCGGAAAGCACACACAGCCTGACATCCTCATGAATATATCCTGTTTCTATTTCATATGTACTGACATCAATTTTACAGGGCAGACCGCTGAGCACAAACAGCCCTGCCCCTGCCAGCATTGCCTTCTTTCGATCCATAAACAGAAGTGCAGCACACATCAGGCCAGCAGGTACTTCAGAGCCGGTTCATACTTCTGTTTCAGCCTCATTTCAATCCGCTTCTTCTCTTCCTCACTTAAATCCAGACCGTCATACCGATGAATATCCATATTATGATGCAGATCCGCCAGCTTCACCTGTACTGCCCTTGGATCCTTCTTCACTTCTTTGATGTAATCCATATACGGCACACTTTTATCATGGGTCAGATGAGCCACCACATCCCCTACATCCCTGCCGAACGCTTCATAGATCTG
>ONOV01000181.1 GCA_900319505.1 uncultured Erysipelotrichaceae bacterium | reverse complement strand
TTGCGCTGTTCATAGGTGAAGTAGCACTTCTTATGCTTGCAGTTCCAGTTGAACTCATCTGTACTTAACGCCACAATCAGATAATCACCCAGGCTCTTTGCCCTTCTTAACAGGTTGATGTGGCCATAGTGCAATAGATCAAACGTACCGTATGTTATGACTCTTTTCATGGCTTAACCTCTGTTTTTGAGTGCCTTTGCCATTTCCCGGCTGGCATCACGCTCTTTCTCTGTCTGACGTTTATCATACAGCGCTTTGCCCTTGGCCAGGGCAATTTCAAGCTTGGCTCTGCCGTTTTTCAGATACATGCGGGTCGGTACCAGGGTATAGCCCTTGGTACGGACTTTGCTGTCAAGCTTGCGGATCTCATAGTCATGGAGTAAGAGCTTTCTGTCTCTTTCCTCATCCACATTGGAGAAGGAACCATACTTATAGGCACTGATATGCATGCCCTTGATCCACGCTTCTCCATCCCGGATGGAAATATAGGCATCCTTGAACTGCACATGTCCTGCCCGGATACTCTTGATCTCCGTACCGGTCAGAACGAGACCGCATTCATAGAATTCTTCCAGAAAATAATCATGTCTTGCCCTTCTGTTGACGGCAACTTCCTTTACTTTACTTCCTTCTGCCATTGCTGTAGCTGTGACGGGAAGAGGAATAACGCTTTCTTCTGCTGTCATAGCCTCTGTTATGTTCAGAAGAACGGCTTCTGTTCCAGTTTCCCTTGCCCTTTCTGTAATCATGTGCCGGACGGGCGGCATTGGCAATCATGAAATCCACCTGTCCTAACGCCTTTGTCGTACCGGCACAGATGACCTTGACCTCCATGCCGATGCGGAAGACACGCCTGGTTCTCTGTCCCTGCAGTTCCATTCTGTCTTCATTGAAGACATAGAAATCATCATGCAGATCATTCAGTCTGACCATGCCTTCAATGGTATTAGGCAGTTCCACATAGAAGCCGAATCCCGTTACCCCGGAAATAATACCGGTAAACGTATCACCGACAAACTTCTCCATGTACTGTGCCTTCTTCATATCGTCACAGTCATATTCGGCATCCTGGCTTGCCCGCTCACGGATGGAGCTCTGCTCGGAATAATCGACCATCAGCGCTTCATCCTTCTTTATTTCACTTTCATCCGTACATCCTTCATAGATGTACTTTCTGAGCATTCTGTGCACAATCAGATCCGGATATCTTCTGATCGGGGAAGTGAAATGAAGATACTCTTTCTCCGCTAATCCGAAATGACCGATACAGCTTGGATCATACTTTGCCTTCTGCATCGTTCTTAACATCATCATGCTGAGAACCGGATATTCCGGCTCATCCTTCAATCCATCAAGATATGTCTGGAATTCTTTAGGATGAATGGTTGACTTGCGCATGATGAAGCGATGGCCGAGTACCGCAGAAGTACGGATGAAGGTCTTGATGCGCTTGGTTTCCGGTACTTCATGAATACGATAGACACACGGCACATCCGCCCGCTTCATCTCATTGGCAACCGCGCAGTTGGCCGCAATCATGCAGTCCTCAATCATCCGCTCCGCATGCCCTCTCTGTCTTAATACAACATCATACGGCACACCATTCTCATCCACCTTGATCTCCGCTTCCGGCGTATCAAAGTCAATGGCACCCTGTCTGACGCGTCTTGCGCGGA
The DNA here is from genome assembly GCA_900319505.1 of uncultured Erysipelotrichaceae bacterium. Classification (GTDB taxonomy): domain Bacteria; phylum Bacillota_I; class Bacilli_A; order Erysipelotrichales; family Erysipelotrichaceae; genus Bulleidia. The sequence continues at coordinate 4,112 of ONOV01000181.1, read as the reverse complement.
TCGCATCCGCACAATCGCGAAGATCGGTAAACAGCGTTCCAAGATGCCTGTACTTCTCACACATCTCAGCATCCCCGTCCAGGATCAGATTCACATTGTGATAGGTCATTCTTTCGGTAGAATTGATGACACTGGCGTATACCTTGCATGATTTGGTATTGCCTTCATGGTCAATGACCATTTCACAGGTATTGGCCAGACGGTCTACATGCGGATTGAGTGAGCAGATGCCATTGGACAGTTCATGCGGCAGCATCGGTACGACTCTGTCAGTCACATAGGTGGAGCAGCCTCTGTTATAGGCTTGCTGATCCAGTGCACTGCCGGCAGTGACATAGTGGGATACATCCGCAATGGATACCTTCAGCACCCAGCCATCGCCTTCTTTATGTACCGCTACGGCATCATCGAAGTCCTTGGAATCATCCCCGTCAATGGTAACGGTATCCTCAGTTCTCAGATCCACCCTTCCCTGCATCTCTTCTTCAGATACAGACTGAGGAATATGTTTCACTTCTTCCTTCACATCATCCGGAAACTCCGGCTCAATATCATGATCCAGCAGGATGGAAAGAATATCCACCCCCGGATCATCCTTATAGCCGATCACCCGGATGATGTGAAGCGTCAGAATATGTTCCCCATAATCCGTAATCTGACACTGTACCTTCATGCCCTGAATCGGCGTAAAATCATCATCCTTCTCAACCTTCAGCGCCTTGCCCTGCAGCTTGGCATCATCCAGTACAAGATGCGGCTCGACGCCTTCATAGGTACCGATCACCCTGACATGGGCATGGGTCAGTACTTTAACAACCGCCCCGAAACCCCCGGATCCGATATGGATGACAACGGTATCGCCATCCAGTGCTTCCTTCTGATCCTTCGCATCAATACGGATCGTCTCTTCATCTTCCCGGTCAAAGAAACCAAGCCCCTTGGTATTCACAGAAATCCTGCCAGTCAGATAACCGGCCTCACTCCCGTTCATCCAGCTGCCGTTCTCATTCCTGACAACAGCATAGTTATCATTCATCTCAGCCAGTATCTTTTCCATTTCGGCAAAGTCACTGCCATCTGTAATCCCCAGCTCTTCCTTTAACGCCTGGGTATTCAATCCTTCATGTCCATGACGCTCTAAAGCGTCTTCAATCTTTTCTTTTATTTCTTCCATAACCTAAATAATATAAACTCTCAATGTAATATTTCCATGAGCAGAAAGAAAAATGCCGGCAGGGCCGGCTCATTTCTTACAGTACACGGATCAGGATCACTAACACAAAGAAGGCAATGCCAAGCACGAGAGTCAGATTGGAAATAACCTTCTCTGAGCCTCTTTCCTTTGTATTGGCAAACAGATTCAGACCGCCATTACCGGTAAAAGCACCGGAAATGCCATCTGATTTGCCGCTCTGAAGCAGTGAAAGAATAATCAGCAGCGCTGATACAATCATCAATAACGCGTTAAGCATGCATGGCTCCTTTCGCTTAGACTAATCCATTGTATCATTGATTGCCAGTGTGTGGCAATCAATGTTCTGCAGTATCACATGCAGTGGAATATTTTATCAAGATCTCTGACATTCTGCGGCGCATGAATCAATTGACGGAATGTTTCCGGATAGAACCCTTCCTGTACCATCTGATCCAGATACTTCAGAAAACTGTCATAGAACCCATGATAATTCATCAGTGCAATCTCACCTGTCACAAGGCCAAGCTTGCGGCTCGACATGACTTCAGATATCTCATCCAGCGTCCCGACACCGCCCGGCAGCGCCAGATACCCATCTGATAATTCCATCATCCTGACTCTTCTTTCCGCCATATCCTCAGTCACAATCATCTGATCGAGATCTTTCTCATCCCAGCCGTTATCCATCATGAAAGACGGCATGACGCCGATGATCTTTCCTGCTGTTTCATGAACACCTCCTGCAAGTGCACCCATCATGCCCCGATCACTTCCGCCATATACAAGCGTATGGCCATGAAATCCGATCCATCTGCCGACATCTTCTGCCAGGTTCATAAATCCCGGCTCACTTCCCGGTGTACTGCCCAGATACACTGCCAGCTTCATTCTGCTTTCTCCTTCTTTCCAAACATCAGTAAATATGCAATCAATAGAAACGGCAGACAGATCCAGACACTGTGAATGCCGATATCATCCGAGAAATTGCCGCCGATGCCTGCCCCGACCGCAAAGACAAAGATAACCAGAAAATAATCCATGGCATTCACAAGATACTTCCTGCTGTGGGTCTGGATAAACTGGCTCAGATTGGAATTGCATGAGCGCAGATTGCCGATACACATGGTAGAAGCGTAAGGATTGCCATTGACCTTACGGAATGTCTCTACCTGCATGGCACAGGAAAAACTGACGATCATATTGGCCAGTATATTTACCTCAGCCGGCATGAACCCGACCAGAAACAGACACACCATCTCTGCCAGCACCACTGTCTGATGCCATGTGTTATGAATGATGCCCCGGTGTAATGAGCGGCATAGATCCGCTGCCAGTACACCCGCCGCAAAGGCACATACCGGCATAAGATAGCGTATCACTGCTGCATAGTCACCTTTGATGAGATTGGTACTCATCAGAACAATATTGCCCGTCTGGGCATTGGCGAAGACATGATCTCTGACAATGAATGTATAAGCGTCCTGAAAGCCTCCTGAAAAAGCCAGAAAGAGCGCTACAATCAGAGTTTCAGCCATCATTTCTTCCCTGTTTAGATGTTTCCAGATTCTTCCCCTCATAACGCACAAAGTTATACCATTGTTCTTTGCGCTTGTAAAACAGCAGAAGAAGAAATATGTTTCCTACGCACTGAGAAGAACCCCAAGAATAATGATGATCCCGCCAATCACTGCCTGTAAGGTAATCTGCTCTTTCAGAATCAAAGCTGAAAACAGCAGTCCGAATACCGGCATCAGATTCATAAGAGAAGCTGCCGCCGCAGGTGAAATCCCTCTCAGGCCATAGTTATACAGAAGATACGCCGCCACCGAACAGCATACCGCCAGAAACAGAATTGAAAAAACCGCCCCGGCAGTCACATCATGCACCGGCATTTCATACACCACCCCCGGCACAAGAAACGGCAGCGCCAGAAGAGTCTGATAATATGTAATGGTCAAAGCCGAATAGGAATGGTCAATATGGGGGATCAGAAAGTTATAGAAACCCCATAGAAACCCATTGGCAATGAAAATCAGGTTGCCAAGCATCACGTGCTTTCCCTCCATGGAGCCCCCGCCGGTCAATACCGCTACCCCGGCCATCGCCATGAAAATACCGATCCATTGTTTCCTGTCCAGCTTCATATGATAGAACATCACCCCGATACATGCTGTAATCACCGGATAGGAGCCCGAAATCAGAGAGGCATTGGCCGCACTGGTCAAAGATAAGGCAATATTTTCCAGAGAATAATAAACTGAAATGCCGATCAGCGCACTGACAAGAAGAATACCGATATCCTTCTTTGCCAGCCTCTTTGTATCATGCATGATGATTCTGACAAAAAACAGGATAGCGCCGGCAATGGCAAAGCGCAGAAAGCATACCGTCAAAGGGCCGAAAGAAGCGTAGGCAAGCTTTGTGCCGACGAAAGAAATACTCCAGAAAATAATGGCAGACAGGGCTGCGGTCAGATGTTTCTTATCGTTTTTCATTGCAGTGAGTTGAAATAGCCGGCCGCAATACTGGATACTCCATTCAGTCCGGCACTCCTTTCAAAGTTCTGACGGAAATAGACACCTGCCTGAGAAGCACCGGCAGCTGTATCAGCATAGCTGTTCAGGGGGGAAATCATGTTATAGCCCTGCAGTTCACTGTACATGAATGCCAGTTCACCCTCCAGAGAAGATGTACTGTAGCCATGGCTTGAAAGAAAACTGTAGAGATTGTTCAGCCGGCTGCCGCCCCATTGACAGATTCCATAGTAGCCTGCCCCGTTATCCGCGGCCGGATTGAAAGTTGATTCAATCTGAATATTGGCAATAATGCCGCAGGCAGCCGCCCTGGTAAACCCGTATGTCGTCACAAGTGCAACATAGATCGAAGAAGCATTGGCCGCAACATACGCACTGGGTAA
>ONOV01000126.1 GCA_900319505.1 uncultured Erysipelotrichaceae bacterium | reverse complement strand
TTTCATGCACATAAAGCACTGAAAAACGCTGTCAGCTGACAGCGTTTACAGCAGATTGTACGTCCAGTTGTGGTCTGTTTCCTGCAGGATATCTTCCAGTTCCAGCAGGTCCGTAATGGTACGGTTGGGCTTTGCCCGGGCAATACGCTTTTCATTCTTTTCACTGGTCAGATAGCCGATGGCATACACACAGGCACGCCGTCCCATCCGTACATCTCTGGCATGGTCGCCGATGTACACACAGTTATCATGGCCTCTGCCCATTTCCTGACAGATTCTTCTTAACGCGTCCGGCGCCGGCTTGGCTTTCTTATATGCCTCGGCCCCCATGACGCAGTCAATGTAATCTTCCAGATCAAACTCTTCAATCCACATCCGGCAGTTGTCAGTAGGTCTTGATGTAACAACGCCTACTGCATAGCCGTTCTTCTTGAGCCACATCAGCACTTCCAGGGCATGCGGCATCGTATTGACCAGGCCCAGGGCCGGCAGATCTGCCTGGAAAGCCCGGAATTCATGGGTCAGTTCGGCTGTGTCTTCATTCTTGAAGTATTTGCGGATGACCGCCCGGTCGTTGGCGCCGAACACCTCGATCTGTGTCCGGTCATCATAGTCATCGACGGAACGGTATTTGTTGAATAGAAAACGGTAGGATTCATCCACCATGGCTTTGGTATCCATGAGTGTACCGTCAAAGTCAAACAGCACAAGCGGCTTGACGGTGTTCTTCTTGAAGCGGTTGAACAGATACAGGATCAGGCCGACAACGGCAGTGACCAGCCCCGGCAGCTTCATGACAAGTTTCATTTCCGCTCTGCCGTATTCCGCTACATAAATGAAATAGCGGGACAGTCCGATCCACAATAAGGCAAGGGCAGCTCGATCGCCTCTGTGCTTATCCTGATACCAGACCCGGAACACCACTTCCAATAGCAGCCAGCCAAGGGCATCCACCCCTACCACTAACAGCATCCGTATGTTGGAAAAGATATACGGGAAATACGCAGCCGCCGTCAGAAACAGCACATGCGGCAGGGCACAGTCCATCGCCCTTCTGAAAGACATCAGATTTTTGCGGCTGTAGATAAACAGAAAGAGAATACACGGCAGCACCGCACCCAGTACATCAAACCTTCCATCCCAATACCGGAAGAAGTATCTGATGTCATCAAAGCCATTGATGAGATACCACCCGAGTCTGCCCCCAAGCAGACCGCAGATCGTCTCCCCCAGCAGCATTTCCTCCGCATACGCAGCCACATAGCCATTATGCTTCATGTCCTTGCGCATGAAGATATAGGCCATGAAGGCGCCGATCAGGAAGAAGATGCCCTGCCAGCGGAATGTCACATGATCAAACATTGCCGCCTTCCTTTCCGGCATACTCTCTGAAGCGCCGCTTGATTTCCTGAGAAGAAGAATAGCCTGCTTCCTGCAGAATGAAATTGGTCACTGCCGATTCGACCAGAATTCTCATATTGCGGCCGGGCGATACCGGCAGCACAATTGTCGGAATCAGTACATCAAGGATTCTTGTATAGTGGGTTGTTTCATCCCCGATCCGGTTGTACTCATCCGCAGCACTGTACTTGACTAATTCAATGACCATATTCACTTCCGACCGATTGGCCATGGCACTGGCGCCGAACATCTTTTCCACATCAATGATGCCGATGCCTCTGATCTCCAGAAGGCCTTTGATGATCTCCGGCGCATAGCCGAAGATCTTGTTGTGAACATGTTCCACATCAACCCGGTCATCTGAAACAAGCACCTGTCCATCCCGGATCAGTTCCAGGGCGGTTTCACTTTTGCCCATGCCGGATTCACCGGAAATCAGAACGCCTTTGCCGTAAACCGACATCAGCGTACCGCTGATCGTATCCTCATCCGCCATCTTCTCGTCCAGAAACGTAATCAGATCCGTCACCAGACGATACGTTTCCATATTCGTACGGACAATCGGGAAATCCTGTGAATCAGCGATTTCCTTCAGGATCGGCGGAAGTTCATTGTTGCGGGTAATAATGATCATCGGCGTCAGGCCGTCGGTAATCATCGGGAAGCGGGTCCGCTGCTCCTCTTCCGTCATGGTCCTGATGAACTCGGATTCCTTATTGCCGATAACAATAATTCTGCGGGGATCGCTGCGCTTATAGAACCCGCACAGTTCGAACCCCGGCCGGTTGATATCCGGTACAACCGTCCATCTGTCCAGCGACTTGTCATCGCCGGTCAGTCTCTCAAATTTGAAAAAGTCAACAATCTCTCTGACTGTCACCTTTTTTGTGTATACTTTTTTATCTGCCATCGATGGTTCCTCGACAGAATTCTATCACAACCGCTCTAGATTCTGAACATCTCCAGCAGTGCTTTGAACTTTACCGTAGGCAGGGCAAAACTGTTTTCCTTCTGATCCAGCGGCGTCACCACAACCCGCTGCGGACCGATGGTGACATGGTATGCCAGACCATCTACTTCCGTCAGTGCATACCTGCCGGACATAACCTGCCAGGTCTGTCTGGCATAGTGATCGAGATTGCCTTTTTCACATTTCAGAAAATCCATCATGATACACACCTCCATTTCCCGTCACTTCTGAAGTGACTGCTGTACTGTAGTGGATGAGAAAACAGATTTCAACTTTTCCGCATCCCCATTTTCATATGAAACCGGTTTAATTGTAATCGTTTCCGGCTTTTTTGTGTATTTTCATGTAAGCGCTATTTCGGCCTTGTTTTCCCGTCTTCTGCTTCTTTTCTTTCCACTTTTTTTCCTGTCACACGAAAATATTTATACATTTTAAACTGTCCGTCCTGTTTTTTACGCTGTCATACAAAAAAGCAGGATTACTCCTGCTTCTGATGTTCCTTCGTCCACTGCACCGCCTTGATCAGATACTGACCGGTCCAGCTTTCTTTGACTTTCATGATATCTTCCGGTGTTCCTGCGGCAACAACCGTACCGCCCCCGTCGCCGCCTTCCGGGCCGAGGTCGATAATCCAGTCCGCACACTTGATCACATCCAGGTTGTGTTCAATGACAATGACCGTATCACCGCCATCCACAATCCGCTGCAGCACCGCAATCAGCCGGCTGACATCATCCGTATGCAGGCCGGTGGTCGGTTCATCCAGAATATAGACCGTCTTGCCGGTCGCTACTTTCTGCAGCTCCGTTGCCAGCTTGACCCGCTGTGCCTCACCGCCGGAAAGAGTCGTGGAGGACTGGCCGAGCTTGATATAGCCCAGGCCCACATCATACAGTGTCTGCAGCTTGCGCTTGATCCTGGGATGGTTGGCAAAGAAGTGCAGGGCTTCTTCCACAGACATCTCCAGTACGTCATAAATGTTCTTTCCTTTATACGTACACTGCAGTGTTTCCTCATTGTACCGCTTGCCATGACATACTTCACACGGCACATAGACATCCGGCAGGAAGTTCATGCGGATAACCTTCACGCCGTCTCCCTGACATGCCTCACACCGGCCGCCTTTGGTATTGAAAGAGAATCTGCCCTTGTTATAGCCTCTGAGCCTCGCTTCCGGGGTCGTGGCAAACACCGCCCGGATATCATCAAAGACACCGGTATAGGTAGCCGGGTTGGAACGGGGTGTACGGCCGATCGGCGCCTGGTCGATCTGGACCAGCTTATCGATATTCTCCAGTCCTTTGATGCTCTTATACTTTCCCGGTCTGATCTTCTGACGGCCAAGGTGCACCAGCACCGCCTTCATGAATACATCATTGACAAGCGTCGACTTGCCGGAACCCGATACCCCGGTCACCAGCACCAGCTTTCCTAACGGGAACTTCACATTGATATTCTTCAGGTTGTGTTCCGCTACGCCCTTCAGCTCAATATACTTCCCATTGCCCTTTCTTCTTTCCTTCGGCAGGGGAATGACCTTCTTTCCGGAAAGATACTGTCCGGTAATCGATGCCGGCGTTTCCATGACCTGCTCAGGCGTACCATTGGCCATGACCTGGCCGCCATGAATGCCGGCACCCGGACCGATATCCACAATCCAGTCCGCATTCATCATGGTCTCTTCATCATGTTCGACCACAATCAGAGAATTGCCGAGATCCCGCATATCCTTGATGGTGCGGATCAGTCTTGCATTGTCCCTCTGATGCAGGCCGATGGAAGGCTCATCCATGACATACAGCACACCTGACAATTGTGAACCGATCTGAGTTGCGAGCCGGATGCGCTGCGACTCACCGCCGGAAAGCGTACCGGCAAGACGGTCCAGAGTCAGATAATCCAGGCCCACATTCTTGAGAAACTCCAGGCGGGAGCGTATTTCCTTTAATACCAGTTCGGCAATCCTCTTTTTCTCTTCATCCATCTGCAGCGCGTCCAGCCAGCCGAGCGCCTGTACCACCGACATGCGGGTGAATTCGGCAATGTTCTTATCGCCGACCCGTACACTTAAAGCCTGTTCATTGAGACGGTCGCCATGGCACTTGGGGCAGGGAGATTCCACCATGAAGGAGTGATACCATTCTTTGTTCCAGGAAGAGGTGGTTTCCACATACCTGCGCTCAATCATGTCCTTCACGCCTTCGATATAGCTTGACTTCTGGTAGGTATTGCCCCCGGAAGAAGTAATGGTATAGGAAATGGGACGGTCAGAGCCATGCAGAAGAATGTTCATCTCATGCTCGCTCATCTGATCCAATGGCTTATCAAGATCAATATGATATGTCTCACACAATACCTCAAAGGTCTGCCATTCAATGTTATCCGTATCCACAATGTTCTTATAGTAGCGGATACCTCCCTGGCGGATAGAGAGAGAGAGATCCGGCATCAGATTATCCACATCCACTTCTTCCGTAATGCCAAGGCCATGGCACACATCACATGCCCCTAAAGGCGCATTAAAAGAAAAGAGACGCGGTTCCAGATGCGGTACAGAGAAGCCGCAGACCGGGCAGGCATAATTGCTGGAAAACAGCATTTCCCTGTCTCCCGCCAGCACACATGCATTGCCATCCGTCAGCTTCAAAGCCGTCTCGAGAGAATCATGAATCCGGCTTCTGGCATTGTCATTTTTGACAATACGGTCCACCACCACATCAATTCTGTGGCGCCTGTTCTTATCCAGCTCAATATCATCTTCCAGCAGCTTGATTTCTCCATCGACTCTGACCCGGATATAGCCTTCCTTCAGAAGCTTGTCAAACCGGTCTTTGAACGTGCCCTTTTTATCCCGCACAATCGGTGCCATGATGGTAAGCCTTGTGCGATCATCAAGATTCATCAGAGTATCAGTCATTTCCTGTACGGTCTGGCCGGTGATCGGAATGTGGTGGCGCGGGCAGTAGGGAACGCCGCAGCGGGCATAGAGCAGACGCAGATAATCATAGATTTCCGTCACTGTGCCGACGGTAGAGCGGGGGTTGTTGCTGGTGGTCTTCTGATCAATGGAAATGGCCGGACTCAGCCCTTCGATCTTATCCACATCAGGCTTGTCCACGCCGCCCAGAAACTGTCTTGCATAGGCAGAAAGAGATTCAACATATCTTCTCTGTCCTTCCGCATAAATCGTATCAAAGGCCAGACTTGTCTTGCCCGAACCGGAAAGACCGGTCATAACCACAAATTTATGTTTGGGAATTTCCAGTGAAATATTCTTGAGATTATTTTCTCTTGCGCCGCGTATGACCAGTTTATCATCCATACTTATTTCTCCTTCTTCGCCTCTGCACTCAGATCTGCCAGCATCTGCCAGGCCTGCCGGGGTGAAAGTTCATCCGGATTGACCTGTTTCAATTCATCCACAATTTCCTTTGTCTCAGGATCTTCCTTTTCCATCTCCACCAGCTGATAGCTCTGCTGCACAACCCGCTTCTTGCTTTCCAGCTCCTTCTGTACTTCCTTTGCCCTTTCAATGACCGCATCCGGCAGGCCGGCAAGCCTTGCCACATTGACACCATACGAATGACCGGCGGCCCCATCCTTTACTTTATACATGAACGTCACCTTATCATTCTCTTCCTTCACCACCACATGCACATTTCTGGCACAGCCGATGGAATCCGTCAGACTGGTCAGTTCATGATAGTGTGTGGAGAACATGGTCTTGGCATGGACACAGGCCGCGATATATTCAATCATCGCCTGGGCCAGGGCCATGCCGTCATACGTACTTGTCCCGCGTCCGATCTCATCGAAGAGAATCAGGGAGTGTTCCGTCGCATTCTGCAGGGCTTTATTGGCTTCACTCATTTCCACCATGAAAGTGGACTGGCCGGCCAGAATATCATCACTGGCACCGATCCGGGTAAAGATCTTGTCAAACACCGGCGTCTTCATGGAACGGGCCGGCACATAGCAGCCGGCCTGGGCCATGATGACAAGCAGGGCCGTCTGACGCATATACGTGGATTTGCCGCCCATATTGGGACCGGTAATCAGCAGAATACTTTTTTCAGAATCCATGTGTACGCTGTTGGCAACATACCTTGGATCTTTCATCATCTCATCCAGAATCGGATGTCTGCCTGATACAATATCCAGCACATCATCCGTGAAGGAAGGTCTCACATAGCCATAGTCAGCCGATACTTCCGCCATGGACTGATACACATCAATCTCCGCCAGAGCCCGGGCCAGCTTCTGAAGCCTGGGCAGACAGCCTCTGATCTTCTCCAGAATCTCACGGAACAGTTCCTTTTCCCGCTCAATCGCATTATCCGAGGCATGCAGGATGGCATCCTCCTTTTCCTTGAGCTCTGGTGAAATGAAACGCTCATTATTCACTAATGTCTGCTTGCGGATGTACCCCCACTCCGGCCTGACCTCTCTGGCCGCCGCCTTGGAGATTTCAATATAATAGCCGAATACCTTGTTATACCCGATCTTCAGCGTCTTGATGCCGGTTTTCTCCTTTTCTTTGGCTTCCATGGACGCAATAAAATCCTGGCCGGACCGCTGTACTTTCCGATCTTCATCCAGCTGAGCATCATAGCCATCCGCAAACACACCGCCATTGCTTAAAACAGCCGGCACATTTTCAGCAAACGCATCCTTCAAGGCATCATACAGATCACTCAGCGGATCAATCCCCGCATAAACCGCAAAGGCATCACACCGGACACAGTCCAGAACCGCCGGCACCTGCCCCAGGGTCTTTGTCAGTCTGACAAGATCAACCGGAGATGCCGTATTCATGGCACACCGGGCAATCAGACGCGACAGATCATACACCTGACTCAGCGCATCCCGCAGATTCTGCCTTTCCATGAAATGATCCATCAGATACTGCACCCTGTCATATCTGGCTTCAATATCCTTTACTTTGACAAGCGGCTTCTCCAGCCATCTTCTCAATAATCTGGAACCCATGGCCGAGCGGCAGTGATCCAGAAACGACCACAGCGTTGTTCCTCTGCCATCCGGATGTGCGGAAACAGAGATCTCCAGATTCATCCTGGTACTGTAATCCATATCCAGGAAATCACTCTCATTCTCCACCGCTGCCGGCTGCAGATGCGCCAGCATATGCCGCTGTGTCTCTTCCAGATAATTGAGCATTCTGCCATAAGCCGTCCGTTCATAATCCTTCTTCAGATTCTCACACAGCGGTTCATATTCAGCCCGTATCTCCGTCTTATCACAATAGGAAATCACCACCTGCATGTTTCTGAGGCTCTTAAGCAGACGCTGGGAAAATCCTTCTGCCACCACAACTTCACGGATATTGTTTTTCATGATGGCCTGGACAAACAGCGTATCCTTATGCGGTATCTCTTCCAGAAAGTTTTCACCCGTGCTGGCTTCCGCCGCTGCGATGGCATAGCCATAGCCATAATCTTCTACAGCCCCAAGATACACCGATGCCTTATCGTCACCGATCTCTTCCATGACCGTGCCCGGGGTAATCACCCGGATGACATCACGCCTGACAATGCCGACCGCCTTCTTCGGATCCTCCATCTGTTCCACAATGGCTACCTTGTAGCCTCTTGAAACAAGTCTCTGGATATAGGAAGACACCGCATGATGCGGCACACCGCACATCGGCACCTTCTCTTCCGCCCCGGCATTCTTCCCGGTCAGAACAAGATCCAGTTCCTTTGATGCAATCTTCGCATCATCAAAAAACATTTCATAAAAATCACCGATCCGGTAGAACACCAGCGTATCCTGATAATTTTCCTTGACCTTCAGGTACTGTTCAATCATCGGCGTGTATTTCTCTGCCATATCTCTTCCTCAAACGTTCGTATTATAGCATTATCCCTGCCTGTTTCACGGCTGACATACCCAGGCTGAAAACAGCACTGTACACCAGTGCTGTCTATTACTTCTTATAACATCTTCAGTCCCATGATGATCATGACCGCATACGCCATGGTCCCGGGCATCATGAGTGAACCGATGGCCGGTATCTTCTCTGCCCATATGCACGCCATAGCTGTTGTGCGTCCCCGGCAGAATGAGAATGATCGTAATCCCGCTCACCAGAAATACGCTGCTGCGATACAGCGAACATTTTCTGCTTCCTTCATAATGAAACCAGTTATTGCCCGGGAAAGACCCAGCATAATCCTGAAAACCGCCGATCCAGACAGAATCCCGGATTCACCGCATAGCCCATCTGCTTTACTTTTCTTCATTTCCTTCTCCTGTCCATATGCCCAGACTGACAAACAGCAGTGCAAAGATGGTGGTCCACTGCAGCGCCTCGCGGCTTTCCTTCAGAAACAGAGCAGATAACAGCACCCCCATCACCGGATTCATAAACCCGAGAATACTGATCTTTGAAATATCGTTGTACTTCAATAGAATACTCCACAGTGTATACGCCCCGGCTGAGATAAACGCCATGTACAGAAGCAGTACAATCCCTTTCCATGTGCTCAATACAAGACGTCCTGTCATCATCTTTCCGCATGCCGCCATGATCAATCCGCCGCACAGAAACTGCCAGCCGCTCAATACAACCGGATCCTCCTTCTGTCCGAAAAGCTTGATCAGACACCCGGCCAGTGCACTGCAGAAAGCAGCTGTTACCATGGCCCCTTCTCCGGCCATCGTTACCTTTCCGCTCATGGAAGGACCGCCCACCATGATGAATACCCCGGCAAAGCCGATGATGCTGCCAAGAACTTTGCGTACTGTCAGCTTTTCATAATGAAACAGGAAAGCGGAAAGAAAGATGGAAAAGAATGTGCCGGCCGCATTGATGACCGAGCCTCTGACCCCGGAAGTATGGGCCAGCCCCATGTAGAAAAAGATATACTGTCCGATTGTCTGAAAACACATCAGCAGAAACACATACTTCCAGCTTCCCCTGCGGGGATGATGAAAAGCATGATGCCTGAGACTGTCATAGACAATCACCATTACCCCTGCCAGAGCAAAACGCACCCCTGCAAACAGAATGCGGCCGGCCGTATCATCCGCTTCAATCTGAAACAGGGCATAGCCGATCTTGATGGCCGGGGAAGCAGAGCCCCATAACATACAGCAGAAAAGTGCCGTCAGGAATACGGCCCACTTCTTCTGCCGCATCACTGTACCGTCTTTCCTTTCGGCCTGTAATGCATATCCGACACCTGATACACCGTCAGTAAAGCATCCGGATCTGTCTTACGGATATAGTTCATCAGGATCTGATACTCCCGGCGGTCGACAATAGCCACTACTTCTCTTCTGACTTCCATATGATATGCTCCATAGAACTGATAAATGGAAGCACCGCTGTGCAGATCATGAATGATGAAGTGCACCAGCTCCTTTTCATGATTGGACACAATGGTCACTCTTCTCTTCATGGCAAAGCCATTCATGAACTTATCAAGCACCACCCCGCCAAGATATGAACCGAGCAATGAAATCACCACTGTCTTGCCGTCATACGCAAAAGCCGAACTCAGGGCAACCAGAGTACCGACAATAATCAGGCAGTTGCCCAGATCCATATGGGTATACTTCTGCATAATCTTGCCGATGATATCCGTACCGCCGCTGGACGCATTGTCATGAAACAGCAGTGTCTGTCCGGCACTGATCACAAAGATATAACATGCCGCATCCAGTACCTGATCATGGGTAATGGATGTAAATCCCGGCAGAAGCTTTTCAAACATCCATAAGAAGACAGACAGCAGAATCGAGGTATAAACCGTTTTGACGCCGAATCCCTTCCCGACTAACAGAAATCCCAGGACCAGCAGAATGATATTCATGATCAGGGTCAGTAAGGAAATCGGCAGGTGTATGAAATTCACCAGAACAATAGCGATGCCTGACACCGAACAGATCGCCGCATGACTCGGCTCCAGGAAAAAGAAAATCGCAGCCGCTATAATCAGCTCTGCCCCGGCAAGATACAGTCCATCCAGAATAATATTTCTGATCTTTACTCCATCCATATGCATTCCATCCTCAAAACAGATGAAGTATACCATAACCCTTTAAAAAAGAATCCCGGGTTTAGCCGAGATTCCTGTAAACAAATAACATCCTGTCCTTGCCGTTGATGTCCCTGCGGATTTCATAGCGCCAGCCCGGCAGCTTCTCTTCCACTAGGGCCGACATTCTCTCCCGCTGGTCCCAGCCCATCTCAAAGGCCATGAACGCTTTCTCTTTCAATACCTTCTGACAGTCTTCGAACACTTCACGGTAGAACTTCAATCCATCTTCACCGCCGAACAATGCCACATGCGGTTCAAAATCCACCACCGACTTCTCCATCTTTTCTTCCTGGGGAATATAAGGCGGATTGCATACCAGTACATCCAGCTTCATGCCCCTTTCAATCAGCGGCTTCACCATATCCCCGCATAAAAAGGTCACATCCGCATCATTGTTGGCGGCGTTCTGACGGGCCGTCAACAGCGCTTCTTCACTGATATCCGTTGCCGTCATATGTACTTTGGGCTCTTCTTTGCACAGTGTAATGGCAATAGCCCCGGATCCTGTACCGACATCTGCACATTCAATTGTATTCTGATCCGCAAAATACCGATCCATTTCCCCCAGCACATTGGCACAGAGCTCTTCCGTTTCATAACGGGGAATCAGCACATTCTCATTGACAATGAATTTATAGCCATAAAACCAGGAATAACCGAGCACATGGGCCATCGGTTCCTGTTTCAGAATCCGCTCCATCCCGGCCGCAAATTCCTTCTGCAGATCTGCCGGCATTTCCTCATCATAATTGGCATAGAGATCATAGCGTTCCCGCTGGGACAATTCGACAAGATAAGACATGACCGTTTCTTCCGGCACACCGTTCACTTCACAGAGCTTTTCATATTTCATGACTTCCTGTCTGAATGTACTCATGATCCGGCTTCCTCCAGTTTGCGCTTTTCTTCTTCCTTCTTCAGTCCATCAATGACTTCATCGAGCTTTCCTTCCATGATCTGATCCAGCTTGTTCAGCGTCAGCCCGATGCGATGATCCGTGACTCTGTTCTGGGGATAGTTGTAAGTGCGGATCTTTTCCGATCTGTCGCCGGAGCCGATCGCGTTTCTTCTTGCCTGTCCTGCCCTTTCCAGCTCTTTTTCTCTTTCATAGGCATAAACCCGGGCCCGGATAATCGCCATGGCCGTTTCACGGTTTTCAATCTGGGAGCGTCCCTCCTGACAGTTGACGGTGATGCCGGTCGGCTTATGAACAATACGGACGGCACTGTCGGTCTTGTTGATATGCTGGCCGCCTGCACCGCTGGAACGATGGGTTTCAATTTCAAGATCATCGGGATCGATGGTGAAATCGCCCTTTTCAATTTCCGGATAGCAGTAAACCGTGGCCGTAGAAGTCTGAATGCGGCCCTGTGATTCCGTCTTAGGCACCCGCTGCACTCTGTGTACACCGGATTCAAACTTCAGATCGCCATACACCCCGTCTTTTCCTTTAATCGAGAAAACAATCTGGGAGAAACCGCCTGCTTCGGAAGGATTGGCCTCCATGACTTCACACTTCCATCCTCTGCTTTCCGCATACCTTGTATACATGCGGTACAGATCTCCGGCAAAGATATTGCCTTCGTCTCCGCCGGCTCCGCCGCGGATTTCCATGATGGCATTGCAGTCATCTTCCGGATCATGCGGAATCAATAGATGCTGAATATGTTCCAGCAGCTTTTCCCGCTCCGGTTCACATTCTGTGAGCTCCGCTTCTGCCATTTCCTTCATCTCGGCATCGTTCTTCATGGCTTCAGCCTGTTCAATTCTCTCATCCAGTTCCATCAGCTGATGCCTTGCCTCAACCGGCGCATTCAGCCTTGCCTGCCGGCGGGAAAGGCTGGCAATCCGGGATGGATCTTTCATGACTTCCGGATCCATGAGCTGTTCATTGATGCCGTTATATTCCTCTTCCAGTGCTTTCAGTTTTTCTCTTACTGCATCCATTCTTTTCTCCTAGTTCATCTCATCCATGCCGCGTCTGGCGCTCATATTCTGCAGTCTTCTGATTGCCTTTGCTTCAATCTGACGGATTCTTTCCCGCGTAACATGGCATTCCCTGCCCACTTCTTCCAGGGTCTTCGGCTTGCCGTCATCCAGTCCATAGCGCATCCGCAGAATCTTCTCTTCTCTTTCCGGCAGTTCCTGCAGCAGTTCATCCAGCAGCTTCTTCTTATCCTGATCCCGGGCATAATCCTCCGGATTGACCGCAGACTTATCTTCCACAAAATCAGACAGCTCACTGTCTTCTTCTTCACCCTGCGGGGACTGCAGTGAAACAATCGGCTGCGAAAGCCTGATAATATCATTGACCTTCGCTTCCGTCATCCCGCCGCCAAGCCGCCTGGCAATTTCCTTGGCCGTCGGTTCCCGGTTGAGCTCCTGGGACAGTTCCTTCTGTGCTTTCTTGACGTGGGAAATCTGTTCGGTCATATGGACCGGAATACGGATATCCCGTGACTGGTCGGATATGGCACGGTTCATGGACTGGCGGATCCACCATGTCGCATAGGTGGAAAAACGATATCCCTTTTCATAATCGAATTTCTCTACCGCCCTGACCAGACCGATATTTCCTTCCTGGATCAGATCCATGAAGGAAAGGCCGCGGTTGGCAAACTGCTTTGCCATGGAGACAACAAGTCTCAGATTGCTGGAAATCAGAAGATCCTTGGCCTGTTTGTATGCATCAGAATCCGGATCCGCTTCCTTGAGAATGCGTCCGGTTTCCCGCTCCTGTTCCGGGGTCAGAAGAGGAATCTGACCGATTTCCTTCATATACTGCCGCTGGGCATCCAGCGTAGAGCGGCCGGAGGAAGAACGGCTGACACGGACTTCCCTCTCAGTCTCTTCTTCCTCTTCC
>ONOV01000117.1 GCA_900319505.1 uncultured Erysipelotrichaceae bacterium | reverse complement strand
TCGTAAAGCTCTTCTCCCGCAGAATATTCTTTGTTGTCTTATGATCATCACTCAGACACAGAAACACCTGGCTGGTGTCATAAATACAGCCCCATGCTGCAGTCATTACATCAGCACTGCCATCTTCATTGTATGTGCCGATTAACAGAACCGGCAGCGGGAACAGCCATGAATTCCTACCAAAACTCTTTCTCATATGGTTTTCTCCTTATCAGATACAAAAAAGAGGAACACCAGATGTGTCCCTCTTCATCCACTAATTGAATTACTCAATAATCTCAGTGATGTTGCCAGAGCCTACAGTTCTGCCGCCTTCACGAATGGAGAACTTTGTGCCCTTTTCAATAGCGATCGGAGCCAGCAGTTCAACAGTCATTTCGACGTTATCACCAGGCATGCACATTTCTGTGCCTTCCGGCAGAGTGATAACACCAGTCACATCAGTTGTACGGAAGTAGAACTGAGGACGGTAGTTGGAGACGAACGGTGTATGACGGCCGCCTTCTTCCTTTGTCAGAACGTAAACCTGAGCCTTGAACTTTGTATGAGGAGTAACAGAACCCGGCTTAGCCAGAACCTGACCTCTTTCAACCTCATCACGGTTGATACCTCTTAACAGAGCACCGATGTTATCACCAGCCTCAGCGAAGTCCAGAGTCTTTCTGAACATTTCGAGGGATGTAACAACAGTCTTTCTTGTAGGCTTCAGACCAACGATTTCTACTTCATCGTTCGGATGCAGCATACCTCTTTCAACACGGCCTGTTGCAACAGTACCACGTCCGGAGATTGTGAAGACATCCTCAACTGCCATCAGGAACGGCTTATCGTTGTCATGTACAGGTGTAGGGATATACTCATCAACTGCATCAAGGAGTTCCTTGATAGCCGGTGTCCACTTAGGATCGCCTTCGAGAGCCTTCAGAGCAGAACCGCGGATGATCGGAGCGTTGTCGCCATCGAATCCGTATTCGTTGAGGAGTTCACGAACTTCCATTTCAACGAGGTCGATCAGTTCTTCATCATCGACCATATCGCACTTGTTGAGGAATACAACAATGTACGGAACACCTACCTGACGGGCAAGCAGGATGTGCTCACGAGTCTGAGGCATCGGTCCATCAGTAGCAGCAACAACGAGGATAGCACCATCCATCTGCGCAGCACCTGTGATCATGTTCTTGACATAGTCAGCGTGCCCTGGGCAGTCAACGTGTGCATAGTGTCTCTTCTTTGTCTGATATTCAACGTGTGCAGTGTTGATCGTGATACCACGAGCCTTTTCTTCCGGCGCACCATCGATCTGATCGTAAGCCTCGAATACAGCCTTACCATCTTCCGGATGTTCTGCCAGATACTTTGTGATCGCTGCTGTCAGTGTTGTCTTACCATGGTCAACGTGGCCGATGGTACCAATGTTTACATGTTCCAGCGAACGGTCGAAATGTTCCTTAGCCATAACTTTTTATTTCCTCCTGGTTTTTTTACCTAAAGTCTGTAGTCATTTTATGATATACAGATTCTAAAATCAATCATTACTTATCAGCAGAAGTGCTGTTCTTTTCGATGATTTCCTTGGCAATGCTCTTCGGCACTTCCTCGTAATGGTCCATCTGCATCGTGTAGATGCCGCGGCCCTGTGTGAAAGAACGCAGGTCTGTAACATAACCGAACATCTGAGCCAGCGGTACAAATGCCTTTACCTTAACGGCATTGCCTGTTTCTTCCTGCTCACGGATCTGACCTCTTCTCTTGACGATATCGCCCATGATTGTACCTAAGTACTCACTCGGTGCGGTAACATCAACAGCCATGATTGGCTCGAGAATGGTCGGTGCGCACTTTTTGGCAGCTTCTTTCAGAGCCAGAGATGCAGCGATCTTATAAGCCTGTTCGGAAGAGTCGACATCATGGTAGCTTCCGTCGAACAGAACTGCCTTGATATCAACAACCGGATAACCGGCAACTAAGCCATTCGGCAGAGCTTCTTCCAGACCCTGCTCAGTAGGCTTGATGAATTCCTTCGGTACGGAACCGCCGATCGTAGCATCTTCGAACTCAAAGCCCTTGCCCGGGTTCGGAGAGAATCTGATCCAGACATCACCATACTGACCATGACCGCCGGTCTGTCTGATGAAGCGGCCTTCCACCTCAGCTTCCTTCGTGATTGTCTCACGGTAGGCAACCTGCGGTGCACCGGCAGTAGCTTCAACCTTGAACTCTCTTCTCATACGATCCATGATGATATCCAGCTGCAGCTCACCGACACCGGCGATGATTGTCTGGCCTGTTTCTTCATCAGTGTATGTCTTGAAAGTAGGATCTTCTTCAGCGAGCTTCTGTAAAGCATCATCCATCTTCTGGGAGTCAGCCTTGGTCTTCGGCTCAACGGACATCTGAATAACCGGATCCGGGAATACCATGGATTCCAGTACAATCGGATGGTTCTCATCGCATAATGTATCACCGGTAGCGGTGTACTTCAGACCAACGGCACCAGCGATATCGCCTGTATAGACAGCATCGATATCCTTTCTGTGGTTGGCATGCATACGAACGATACGTCCCAGTCTCTCACGCTTGTTCTTAGTCGCATTCAGGACATAGGAACCAGCTGAAGCTGTACCGGAATAGACTCTGAAGTATGTCAGTCTGCCGACAAACGGATCGGTAGCGATCTTGAATGCCAGAGCACTGAACGGCTGATCATCAGAAGGATGACGATCCTCTTCCGTACCGTCTTCCAGATGGCCCCTGATGGCCGGGATATCAAGCGGGCTCGGCAGATAGTCGACAACCGCATCCAGCAGCAGCTGAACACCCTTGTTCTTATAAGCAGAACCGCATAATACCGGGAAGAACTCAGAAGTCAGAACACCCTTACGGATGGCTCTCTTGATTTCTTCAACAGTAGGCTCCTCTTCACTGAGAACCTTCATCATGAGATCATCATCATAATCAGCGATTGCTTCCAGCATCTGCTGACGCATTTCCTTGGCTTCATCCAGGAACTGCGGATCAATATCAGACACCTTGATATCTGTACCAAGGTCATTCTCATACATTTCCTGCTTCATATTGACCAGGTCGATGATTCCTCTGAAAGAGGCTTCCGCACCGATCGGCATCTGAATTGCAGCTGCCTTGGCACCTAATCTATTGCCGATAGAAGCGACAGACATCTTGAAGTCAGCACCGGTCGCATCCATCTTGTTGGAGAAGACAATTCTCGGAACTTTATATTCCGAAGCCTGTCTCCAGACTGTTTCCGTCTGCGGCTCAACACCAGCCTTGGAGTCCAGAACTGTAACTGCACCATCGAGAACTCTCAGAGAACGCTCAACTTCAGCCGTGAAGTCGACGTGCCCTGGTGTATCGATGATATTGATCTGGCAGTCCTGCCAATGACATGTTGTAGCAGCGGAAGTGATCGTAATGCCGCGCTCCTGTTCCTGGGCCATCCAGTCCATCTGAGAAGCGCCGTCATGAGTCTCACCGATCTTGTGAATCTTACCTGTGTAATACAGGATACGCTCTGTCGTTGTCGTCTTGCCGGCATCGATATGAGCCATGATACCAATATTACGAATCTTGTCTAATGGAAACTCTCTGGGCATCTATTCGCTCCTTCCTTCTTTTATGAGATTACCAGCGATAGTGAGCAAACGCCTTGTTTGCTTCAGCCATCTTATGGGTATCTTCCTTCTTCTTCACGGAAGCACCAGTACCGTTGGCCGCATCCATGATTTCATTGGCAAGTCTCTCTTCCATGGTCTTCTCATTTCTGAGTCTTGCATAGTTGACGATCCATCTCAGGCCGAGGGTCAGCTTTCTTTCCGCACTGACTTCAACCGGCACCTGATAGTTGGCGCCGCCGACACGTCTGACCTTGAGTTCCAGCTGAGGCATAACATTGCCTAAAGCCTTCTCAAATACTTCCATCGGGTTCTCGCCCGTCTTCTTTTCAATATCTGCGAATGCATCGTAGAGGATTGTCTGAGCAGTTCCTCTCTTGCCGTCGATCATAATACGGTTGATTAACTTGGTAACCAGCTTGGAGTTGTAAATAGGATCCGGCAGAACATCACGCTTCGCTACATAACCTTTTCTTGGCATAGTCTTCTATCTTCTCCTCTCTATTACTTCTTCGGCTTCTTAGCACCGTATAAGGAACGGCTCTGGTTTCTGTCAGAAACACCAGCGCAGTCCAGTGTACCTCTGATGATATGGTAACGAACACCAGGCAGGTCCTTGACACGGCCGCCTCTGATCATAACAACAGAGTGCTCCTGCAGGTTGTGTCCGACACCAGGGATGTAAGCAGTAACTTCCATGCCGTTGCTTAAACGTACACGGGCGTACTTTCTTAATGCAGAGTTAGGCTTCTTCGGTGTCATTGTACCAACACGGGTGCAGACACCTCTCTTCTGCGGGCTTGCTAACTTTGTAGGTCTGTTCTGCAGAGAGTTATAGCCTCTGTTGAGAGCAGGTGACTTTGACTTGTAAACTTTATCGGTACGGCCTTTGCGTATCAACTGGTTTATTGTAGGCATTGCTTTCTTCTCCTTCCATCTTTTATTTGTGCACACATTACCAAGTGTGCCATCTCTCAGCCTAAATAAATGCTTTACCGATGGTAAAGCCATTTTTCGCTAAGCAGATCTATATTACTACACATCCAATTCACGTCAAGCATTTTTTCAAAAAAACACTGTCATATTCATGTTTTCCACCGCTTTGACAGGTCACCTGGCACTTCTGTGTATATTAATAGGTTAGTTCTGCGCCTTTCTCAGAATCTTTTCCATCTTCTTTCCCTTTGCCAGCTCATCTGTCATCTTGTCAAGATACCTGATGTCCCGCATCAAAGGATCCTGTATCGCCTCTACCTGGATCCCGCACACCTTTCCAGTGATCTTTGTCCGTTCCGGGTTCATCTTTGCCCTGCGGAAGAAATCGCCATAAGTCGTACCGTCTTCTGCTGCTCTGTGAATCTCTTCAGCACTGTATCCGCACAGCCAGGTAATGATCTCATCCACTTCCGCCTGGGTTCTTCCTTT
>ONOV01000116.1 GCA_900319505.1 uncultured Erysipelotrichaceae bacterium | reverse complement strand
TTGCTGAAGGCAGTACTGGCGGATGGTATGTCAAGCCGGCAACCATGTATGCCATTGCGTCCAATACCGCTCATCCTGAAGCTGCCGCAAAGCTGTTCAATTATCTGGTCAATGATGCGGATATGGCTAAGCTCCAGGGTACTGAAAAAGGCATTCCGGTCAGTTCCAAGGCCAGAAAGGTTCTGCAGGACAATGACATGATCAAAGGACTGGATGGTGAAGCAGGCAATTATGTGCTGGATCATCTTGATTCCATGAAGCTCATGAATCCTTCTCTGGAGGACTCTGATCTCATCAGTGCCTTCATCGATGAAGCTGAGAAATACTACTATGGAAAGGCGGATCTAGACACCTGTACAAAGGAAACAGCAGATGCCTGGGCAGGAATTCTTTCCAGGCAGTAATTCATGTATTTTCATCATCCGGGCTCTGTTTCCGCTATAATATAGTCAGAAGTGCTTCACGTTTCACGTTTATTGTTTCCTGAATCAGATCCAGGAGGTAGAAAAATGGAGCATAACCCATCCGACGCCAAGACGTTAAACAGTCCGATGATGATCATTCATAAGTATATGCTGGATCATTCCTATTCTTATGATGATCGCAGAAGAGCCATGTCTCTGTTCAGTTCCCATCATGAAATCGCCCAGGAATTCGTTAATGATATCCTGGCAGACAGAGCACATGACGGCAGTCTCAGTCAGTATCTGAAACGTATTTTCCATTCCTGAAACACTTCAAAAGAAAAGGCACAGTCAGATGACTGTGCCTTTTCAATTCTGTCTGCAGGCAGGCATCTATTTCTTCATTGATGCCTTTTCTGTTAGAATGGAACATGTTTCAGGAGGTAGAGATGCTGCAGAAACGTATTATGAATACAAAACCGCTGAAATTGTTTCTGTTATGTGCCGGACTGATGCTCATCTACAGCTTCGGCGGTGCTCTGCTGTACGGGATCGGCGGCATGAAAGCTTATGTGATCGGAAGGTTTCTGTTCGGCTTACTGTGCCTGTTTCTGTTTCTGAAAGTCAGAAAGGGAAACAGACTGGTGAATGAAAAAAGACCCTGGTATGAGAAACCGACGCTGTGTGCGGTATTTCTGATTATCTTCATCGGGCTGTACATGCTGGATATATTTGATGTGATCGGCAATATCAGCGCACTGCTGCGCCAGTCCCGTACTTCAATTATCACCAATACTTTACTGGCATTGACCGCCGGTATCTTTGAAGAGACGCTGTTTCGCGGCTTCGGGGCAGATACATTTGCGGCCTGGTATAAAGGAGCGAAACATCCCTTATGCTGGAGTGCATTATGGACCTCATTGATCTTCGGCCTCTGTCATCTTGGCAATATGGATGGCACCAACAATATGCAGGTATTGATTCAGGTGTTCTATGCGGTTATGCTCGGGCTGGCATTGTTTGCCTGCAGGCTGTTAAGCAATGGCATGGGACTGCCGGCTGTGCTGCATTTTCTGATCGATCTGCAGCCGGATCTGATGAGCAGGGATGTGGCAGCCGGTCCGTTCTATTACTATGTACTGGTTTTTCTGCCGATCGCTCTGCTTGCTTTCTGGACGGTCTTTCAGCTGGAAAAGAAAATGAAGGGAAAAGAATATGGAATATAAGTTAATGGCATTGGACATGGATGGAACGCTTTTAAAGAGTGATAAAAGCGTGGATCCGCATACACTTGAAAGTATCCGGAAAGCACAGGATGCCGGCAAGATCATTGTGATCTGCAGCGGCCGGGCCATGGCAGAGATGAAGGCGTACCGCGATGCGTTTACAGATGCAGGCATCCGTTACTATATCTGTGAAAGCGGAGCCTATCTGTATGATGCTTTGAAGAATCAGGCGGTGGCGGTACATCCGATTGCCCATGAATGTCTGCCCCTGATCTTTTCCGTCATGGATCAAGAAGACATGATGGTACAGATGATGGTTCATTCCCATTCCAATGTGACCGGAAGTCAGATTGAAAACATGGCCCACTGGCAGATGGAAGTATATATTCCGCTGTATGAAACATGTACTGACAAATGGAATGATGTCATAGCCTATGGACGCAGGGTGTATGAGAAAAACGAACCGATTGAAAAGATCAATCTCTATCATACAGATCCTGCGGCAAGAAACCGTACCCGTAACAGAATTCTATCCGGTTTATCCGATCCGTCCCTGCTGAAGCTTGTTGATGCGGAAACAACCTCCCTTGAGATCAGCGGCAGTGAAGCAGACAAGGGAAGCGGACTCATGGAAATGGCAGAGTATCTGGGAATCGATCGCAGACAGGTCATTGCCGTCGGGGATGCGGATAATGATCTGACCATGCTTGAGAATGCAGGTCTGCCGGTCGCAATGGGCAATGCCAATGAACACGTATTAAGCTATGTGAAAGAGAACGGTGCAGTCACGAAGGACAATGATCATGATGGCTGCGGCGCAGCCATCAGACAGTTTCTTCTGAAGGAGAATATATGACACCTGTACAGAAACATGGATTCTGGTCTCTGCTTGCCCTGGCTGCCATGATCATGGCAGTCGTTACCGGGCATCAGATCATACGTCAGAACTGACAGGAAGCGTACGTGCTTCCTGTTTTTCTGTGGTAAGGTATTAGTTGAAGGAAGTGATCACATGCGTCTGAATGAAGCAGAACTGAAGAAGAATTACCAGGATGTGAAAGAGCGGATTGCCCGCGCTGCCCAAAGGGCAGGCCGTGATCCTGCAGAGATAAAGCTGTTAGCCGTCAGTAAGACCAAGCCGCTGGAAGATATACAGGTACTGCATGAACAGGGACAGACAGCCTTCGGCGAGAACTATGCGCAGGAACTGGCAGGCAAGGCAGAAGCCATGCCGGATCTTGAATGGCATATGATCGGCCATCTTCAGCGCAACAAAGTGAAATATATCATTGATAAAGTAAAGCTGACCCATGCAGTTGATTCGCTGCGTCTGGCAGAAATGATTGAAAAAGAAGCTGTCTCTCATGATACTGAAGCCAATAT
>ONOV01000113.1 GCA_900319505.1 uncultured Erysipelotrichaceae bacterium | reverse complement strand
CTTATACCCCTTCGCAAAGAAAAAACTTCCCTGTACAGGTGTCGACAGGGAAGTAAATATACGAAGTTTCATATGGACAGCCGCAGCTGTCTTTCTTCTGCCTTGCCGGTCTCTCTGTACCGAATTAAAAGCATTTTTCTTTTCGCTGACGATTATAGTGATATGCCTGTCTGCCGTCAACAGAAAATTTGAACCATCTTATTCGTGAAGTCTATTTCTTTCAGATCCTGGGCACGTTTAGAAGAAAAGTACCGTCAAGATCGCCTGCAATGAGTCTGATTTTATGCATATGCGAGGTATAAAAGAAATGCCTGTTTCCTGATGCGGAAACAGGCATGGGTCAATCAAGTATTTCAAGCAGATCATCACGGGTCAGGGCAGCCGAGGAAATGCCTTCTCCGTTCATGAGTCTTCCGGCAAGATCAGCTTTGGAAGACTGCAGATCCAGGATTCTTTCTTCAATGGTGTTTTTCATGATGAGCCGGCATACGGTGACAACGTTCTTCTGACCGATGCGGTGGGCTCTGTCGCTGGCCTGATTCTCAACGGCTGTATTCCACCATGGATCATAGTGGATGACAACATCTGCAGCCGTGAGGTTGAGGCCGGTGCCGCCTGCTTTGAGGGAAATACAGAACACCGGGACGGAATCATGCTGGAATGCTTCAACAAGACGTGCTCTTTCCGCTTTTGGCGTGGAACCTTTGAGCAGATACCAGCCGATGCCTTCTTCATCCAGCCGCTTTGTCAACAGATCCAGCATGGAGGTGAACTGGGAGAAGAGAAGAACCTTATGGCCCGCTTCAACGGAAGTGCGGATCAGATCGATGCACATGTCTTCCTTGGCACTTTCCCCCTGGTAGTTGGAATAGAGCAGGCGGGGATCACAGCACAGCTGACGCAGACGGGTCAGTTCGGCCAGGATTTCGATCCGATCATGTCTGAACTGTTCGTTTGTCTTGGCGGAGAGAGAAGCTTTGATGCGGGCGGTATGGGCATCGTAGAGATCACGCTGTTCGCCGGTCGCATTGGCATAATATACTTTCTCAAGCTTGTCGGGCAGTTCCTTGAGCACATCCTTCTTGCGCCGGCGCAGAACAAAGGGGCGGATCATGCGCTCCAGCCTTGTTTCAGTGAAGATGTCTTTTTCACGGACAATCGGCAGTTCATATGTTTCTCTGAAACTGCGGTAGGAACGGAAGAAACCAGGCATGATGTAATCGAAGATGGACCACAGTTCACTGAGCCTGTTCTCGATCGGTGTGCCGGTCAGGGCGATGCGGAACTTTGCTTTCAGGGCTTTGACGGCTCTGGAGGCCTGGGTACCGGCATTTTTGATGTACTGGGCTTCATCGATAATCTCAAAGGTGAAGGGAATGGTCTGATAGACTTCGATATCACGCTTGAGCAGATCGTAGGAAGTAATCAGAATTTCATTCTCATCACTGCGGCGGATGTCTTCCTGGCGGATGTCGGCCGGGCCCTGGATCATACGGGATTTGAGATCAGGCGTGAATTTATGGATTTCCTGGAACCAGTTGTAGACCAGGGAAGCAGGACAGGCAATGACGGTACGGCCTTCATGGGGATGGGCTTTGAGAAAGGATAATACCTGCAGGGTCTTGCCTAAGCCCATTTCATCGGCCAATAGCGCACCGAAGCCATTGTCGTACAGAGCGGACAGCCAGCGGAATCCTTCCTTCTGGTAGTCACGCATGATGCCGTCAAGTTCTTTCGGTACTTCATAAACATCAATATCCGTGTTCCTGAGATTGGAAATGAGATTTCTGAATTTTTCATCCCGGTCGAGGTCCAGGGAAGCTTCTTTTTCCATTTCTTCCAGATACAGGGCACGGTAGGCCGGTACTTCAGCCCTGCCTTTGGCAATATCACCTTCCTTGAGCTGAAGGGATTCGGAAAGATCAGCCAGGTTTTTAAAGGTATCGGAATGTTCAAGGTCGATGAATTCACCGTTCTTGAGGCGGTAGTAGCGTTTGCGCCGGTCATAGCGGGAGAGAATTTCCGCTACTTCGTCCATGGACATGGTATCTGCCTGCATGTCCAGTTCCAGCAGGCCGTTATCGGCTACGGAGACACCGACGGAAACAGAAGGCATGCGGCGCATGGAGACTTTGCGCATGTTGTCGGTGATATAGACGGCTGCTTTCTTCTGCATGGCGCCGATGCCTTCTGACACCAGTTCAAACAGCCGGTCTTCATCATCAGAGAGAATGAAGTTCCTGGTAACCGGATCGGTGGAGTTGAACCATTTGGCTGTGAAATTATGCATGGCTCTTTCATCACTGACATCACGGCGGCCCTCCGGATGGATATCGGAAAGAAGGGAAATGTTATACGGTGTACCATTGCCATAGTCGGCATACAGGCCGCAGGTGACGGAATCATCTGCTTCCCGTCTGTCCAGGTAGATTTCATAGCTTGGTTTCATGGGCAGATAGGCATATGGATCAAAACCGTCTTCATTATGCAGCAGGACGTTTCTGGTCAATACCGGATAAAGATCATGGGCAAAGGAAGGCAGGTCCTCTTCACTGATGTACTGGGGACGGGCCTGGGCTTTTTCCATATAATCCAGCAATGCGACAAGCTTTTCTGAAGTGCGCTTTGCGGCATAGTATTTCTTATTGGCTTCATCAAAGATATAAAGCATGCGGGAGCCTTTGAACAGGGTGATGACCGGTGCGGTCAGCAGCCATCCGGTTCCTGCTTTATGCAGATCTGCTTCCAGTTCGGGCAGACCTTCTTCTCTTGTAAAGACAATGGTGTCGGTATCGTTTGTATAGTAAAGAGGCAGATCTTTGACGGCATCCATGAAGGAGTCAAGGTATCTTCCTTTCAGGGAAAGATAGCGTCTTAACTGGTCATCATAGCAGCCATAGATGGAACCGCTGGTCTGGTAGGTATCTTCTTTGTTGACAAGGGAGCGTAAGAAGATGACCAGCGGACGGGAAGCCGCATCAAAAGCGGACAGATCATGCACGAATTCAAGGTCTGTACCATAGCGTTTGTTTTCATGGGCATCCAGGCACTGAATGAAGCCGTACATGTCCTGCAGAATGTAGGATTTGTTGTGATGTCTGCCGATGCGGAAGGATACGCCTAAGGCGTCCTGACCGGTCTGTGATATACAGGGATACAGTGAAACAGATCCGCTGATGGAAGGATCCAGGATCGGCTCTTCCAGACTGCTCAACAGCTGCCTTATACTCTCATCGCTGCCTCTTTCGTCACTCGGCTTATCGCTGTTCTGATTCTGTTCATAATACAGTATCAGAGCAGCGATATGTGCACACTGGTTATTATTATGGAAATAGCGGCACTCACATTCCTTATCAAAGATGAATCCCATTTCTTCATTGATCCACACATTGACTTCCACATACTTTCCATTCTTTGCCTTTACCTTGCCCGACAGCAGCTTCATCCCGTCATCGTCCTTTAAGGACAGATCGATGACAGGCTCTTCTGCTTTGAGAAGCTCCTCTGCTTCAGCAACCAGTGAAGCAGATAATGTATTGATCAGATAGTCTTTTGAAAGCATCTTTTCCTTCTTTCTGCCTTTGTATTATTCTATCATGAATCAGACAGAGGATGAGAGGAAGTGATCGCATGACGTTCAATCTGAGTGAAGTCATCGCCATATATCTTTTGCTTGTGAATATTGTTTCTTTTATGCTGTATGGCATTGATAAATACAAAGCTGAACACCATAAGTGGAGAATACGGGAAAGAACGCTGATTCTGTCAGCGTGGATCGGCGGTGCCCTGGGGGCATTTCTTGGCATGAAGGTGTTTCATCATAAGACCCTGCATATTTCATTCCGTTTTCTGGTGCCCTGTGCTCTGATTGTATGGATTCTGTTTCTTGCCTGGCTTTCAGGGCAGGGTGTGATTGTCATGGGATAAGAAGAAGCTGAGAAGAAACATAACAGGAAGAAGCTGGTGGGGGGGACATGCATATCTCATGGTGAATGAAGGAAATATATAACGCATCTGTTCATGTTGCTGTAAAATATCGACATGAGTGGAATTGATACATTTGGTGCTTTTGTAAATAAGCAGAGTGAAAAAAATCCGGTACGGAGCAGGAAGCTGCTGATGGCCGCATGGAAGGGATTCGGGTGGTATCAGCACAGACATCCTGATCACAAACTGCCAGAGAGCAGACAGTATCTGGCTGATTTCTGCAATACCTTTTTTGTGGACGGCATGTCCCATATGGATCAGGCTGTGCTGTGTTCGCTGTTTACACCTTCGGAGTTTCTTCATGCCTTTCATCTTTACCCGATCTGTGCGGAGATGTTCTCCACCTTTACAGCCGGAGCGGGCAGTGAACAGGGCATGATTCAGGCAGCGGAGGAGAATGGGGTTTCTTCAACGTTCTGTTCGTATCATAAGGTGCTGACCGGTGCCGCTTTAAGCGGCGTTATGGCAAAGCCGGCAGCCATTGTCAATACTTCGCTGGCCTGCGATGCCAATAATCTGACGTTCCGCACACTGAGCGAAACGTATGGTATCCCGCAGTACTATATTGATGTGCCGTATCATAAAAACAGGGCGGCGGTGAAGTATGTGGCAGAACAGATCAGAGAAGCGAGGGATGCGTTTATCCGGACTGGGCTGAAGTTTGATGAGGCAAGGTTTGAAAGAGCCATTGCCAATTCAAGAAAGACGGTGGAGCTGTTCAATGAGATCAGTACATACAGAGCGGAACGCTATCTGCCTAATACTCTGACCAGTGAACTGTACGAAGGACTGATGTGCCATACGGCATTAGGAACGGATGGCGCTTTGAGTTTTGCAAAGCGTCTGAAGGAAGACTATGAGAAAGCACCGGCGGATCATGGAATCCGGATTCTCTGGCTGCATTCCAATCCATTCTGGCAGAAGGAAGCCAAGGATCTGCTCAATGAGAATGAGAAAGTTCATGTGGTATGTACGGAAATCGGCTATGACAACTGGCGGATGTGTACCAGCGAGGATCCGTATGAATATATGGCGGAGAGAGTTGTCTATAATCCATATAATGGACCAATGGAAGATCGGATTGATATGGCGCTTGAAATGGGCAGGCTCATGCATTGTGACGGAGCGGTATTATTCTGTCACTGGGGCTGCAAGGAAACCTGCGGCGGGGCGGAACTGTTCAAGCAGAAGATGGAAGCAGGCGGCATTCCTCTGCTGATCCTCAATGGGGATGGGGTGGACCGTCATAACGCTTCCGGCGGACAGACGGCGACGCGTCTTGGTGCTTTTGTGGAAATGCTGGAGGGAAGAAAATGATCTGTACATCGTGCCGCTATGCCCCGGAAGAGATCATGGCCGGGTTTGATCAGGAATGTGTCAGACTGGATCCCCATCCGGTATCCTTTGCCTGTGCGGAGAGCTGTTCCCATCCCAATCTCTGTTCTTTTGCCAAGGCCATCATTGAAGAAGTGAGCCGGAAACACTATGAAGAAATTGTTCTGACGGACTGCTGTGATGCGACCCGGCGCATGTTTGATGTTTTAAAGCATATGGATGGGGTGAAGTTCTGCTATCTGCTGTCGCTGCCCCATAAGAATACGGAAAGTGAAACGGCATGGTTTGCAGAAGAGCTGAAAGATTTTGTGAAAGCCTATGAAGCCTATTCGCATCGTACGTTTGATGAAACAAAGGCCATTCAGGCTTATCGTAAAAAGATGGGTATGCCGCAGGAACCGGAAGGAAAGTATATCCGGCTGGCCGGGGCCCATGGCGGTTCTCTTTTGAAAGAAGAGATGAAGAAGACATTTGCCGGGTATGAAATCAGTGATGAAACATGTACGGGGAAGCGCTTTTTCCTGGATGATCCAGGGAAAGGAGACTTCTATGGCTGGTATGCGGCAGCTTTACTGAATCAGCCGCTGCCCTGCATGCGCATGTGGCATCATGATCATCCTGTTCCGCTGTATGAGAAGAAGCCGGAAGGCACTGTGTATCATACGATCAAGTTCTGTGATTACTATGGCTTCGGCTATATGGAAGAAAAGCAGGCAGGACGCATACTGAAAATAGAAACAGACACAACGCCTCAATCCAATGGTCAGCTGAAGACAAGGCTTGAGGCATTCCAGGAGGAACTGCGGATGACAGAAGGTGTGAAAAAGATCAGAGCAGACGGCAGGGTGTATGCGGCCGGAGTGGATTCCGGTTCGACATCGACGGATGCCTGCATCATGGATGGAACGGGAAAGATTCTCGGTACGGCCATTGTACCGACCGGAGCAGGCGTGAAGGATGGTGCGGACCAGGCGCTGCATACAGCTCTGGCGGAAGCGGGAATCAAAGCAGAGGATCTCAGTGCGGTGGTGACGACCGGCTATGGCAGATCTTCCATCGGGATCGGCGGCAAAGCGGTGACGGAGATCACATGCCACGCAAGAGGCGCCCATTATCTTGATCCCAAGGCCAGAACCGTCATTGATATCGGCGGACAGGATTCCAAGGTCATTGTCATCGATGAGAATGGCCGGGTGGAGAACTTTGTCATGAATGACAAGTGTGCTGCCGGTACGGGAAGGTTTCTGGAAATGCAGGCCAGGGCACTTGGACTGAGTCTTGATGATATGAGCAGGCTTGGTCTCAAGTGGAAGAAGAATGTGGAAATTTCCAGTATGTGTACGGTGTTTGCGGAAAGTGAAGTGGTTTCACTGGTAGCGGAAAATACGGCGGTACCGGATATTATTCATGGGCTGAATCAGTCGGTTGCCAGTAAGACGGCTGGCCTTGCGGCAAGAGCCAGGGGCCATGCAGGCTATATGATGAGCGGCGGAGTGGCCCGCAATGAAGGGGTCAGAAAGTGTCTGGAAGAGAAGCTTGGGGCAAAGGTAAGTGTTTCACCCTATGCCCAGTTATGCGGAGCGATCGGTGCTGCTCTGCTGGCGCTTGAAAGCGTACAGGGATGACGACAAGAAGAGAAGCGCTGGAACATCTGAGAAGAAGTAAATTCCGTTCCAGCTTTCATCTGAATGAACAGGATAAGGCATATGTCAGAGAAAAGGGAATGGATGTCATTGAAAGCCATGCCCGTGACTTTGTAAAGGAAAGGCTGGCGGATGCCAGTCCGAAGAATGACGGCAGACAGACGCCGATGAAAGGCCATCCGGTCTTCAAGGCGATGCATGCCTGTGCCATGTGCTGCAGGGGCTGTATGCATAAGTGGTACCATGTGCCCCTGGGTGTACCGTTGACCCAGCAGGATCAGGACAGAATTGCAGGCATGTTAATGTACTGGATTCAGGAAGAAATGAGGGATGAGAAATGAATCTGTTTGAGATTATCGGACCGGTGATGGTTGGACCAAGTTCTTCCCATACCGCAGGTGCGGTCAGGATCGGCCAGCTGGCCAGAAGGCTGATGGCCCAGGATATTTCCTCAGCTGTCATCCAGCTGCATGGTTCTTTCAAGGCTACCGGCAGAGGACATGGTACGGACCGTGCTCTGCTGGCAGGTCTGATGAATATGAACTGTGATGATGAGAGAATACCGCAGGCTTTTGATATTGCCCGGGAAAGAAATCTGGATTACCGGTTTGAAAGCTGTGATCTTGGCCCGGATGCTCATCCCAATTCTGTCCGTATGTATCTGCATGGCGTGAAGGGAAAGGATCTTGAGATTGTAGCTGCTTCCATCGGCGGCGGTCAGATTCAGGTCAGAGAGATTGATGGACTGAAGTGTGTGTTTTCAGGAGATTATCCGGCACTGATTGCTGAAAATGATGACCGTCCCGGCATGGTGGCGCATGTGACGGAACTGCTGGCAGGCAGGGGCATCAATATCGCCACCGTACAGCTGGATCGAGACGCAAGACATGGCCATGCCGTTACAGTCATTGAAACAGACAGTGAAATTGCCCCGGAGGACATTGAAACATTGCGAAAGATCCCGGGCTTCATCAAGATTACATACTTATCACTGGAGGATACAGAACATGTATGACAGTCTGAAGAGAATACAGGAAGTATCAAGACGTTTATCCATGCCCTTCTGGCGTACGGTCAAGCTGGAAGACTGCAATGAGGAAGGCATCAGTGAAGATGAATCCCAGGCCAGGATGGAACAGATGGTGGAAGCGATGCGCTCTTCCGTCAATTCCTATGATGCGCAAAGAAAAAGTGCTTCGGGTCTGATCGGCGGGGAAGCAGCCCTGCTGGAAAAAAGAATTGAGAATAAGGAAATGATTGCCGGCAGTTTCATTGCCAGCGTCATGGATAAAGCCCTGCGTACGGCAAGCAACAATGCATGCATGAAGCGTATTGTGGCGGCGCCGACCGCCGGCTCCTGCGGTGTACTGCCGGCTGTTCTTCTGACCTATCAGGAGTTTCATGGCAGCAACGATATTGAACTCTGTGAAGCATTGTATACCGCTGCCGGCATCGGCGGTGTCATTGCAAGACGGGCATGCCTTGCGGGCGCTGAAGGCGGGTGTCAGGCTGAGATCGGTTCTGCCAGTGCCATGGCAGCCGGCGCACTTGCCTATCTTGACGGCGGTGACAGCGAAGCGATCTGTCATGCGGCAGCCTTGGCTTTGAAAGGTCTTTTAGGCTTAGCCTGTGATCCGGTAGGAGGTCTAGTCGAAGTACCGTGTGTCAAGCGTAATGTCATCGGTGCAGTCAATGCTGTAACAAGTGCTGATATGGCTCTTGCCGGTATCAGATCAAAAATTGATCCTGACCAGGTCATTGATGCCATGCGTGCCATCGGTACCAGTATGCCAAGCGATATCAGAGAAACAGGCATCGGCGGTCTGGCCGGTACAAAAGATGCCCATGAGTTCATGAAGCACAGAAGATAAGATCAGTCGAAGGACTGGTCTTTTTTT
>ONOV01000005.1 GCA_900319505.1 uncultured Erysipelotrichaceae bacterium | reverse complement strand
TGGAAGCGCTTGCATTTTCTGCATTGCATGGCATAATAGTAACTGTAAGTGTAAACGGTTACGGTATCGTTTCATCCGGAGGGGACGTCCAACATAATACGTGCACAGGTTCATTATTGGAGGAGAAAACATGAACGCAAAGAAAATCTTAGCTCTGGGTCTCTCTGCTGCTATGCTGGCAGGATGCGGCTCCAGTTCCAGTTCCAGTGCTTCCAGCACAAGCACTTCTGATTCTTCCAAAGGCAAAGTCTATTATCTGAACTTCAAGCCTGAAGCAGATGAATACTGGCAGGACCTTGCCAAGGAATACACAAAGGAGACCGGCGTTAAAGTAACAGTTCTGACGGCTGCTTCCGGTGAATATGAATCCACTCTGAAGACTGAAATGGCCAAGTCTGAAGCACCTACACTGTTCCAGGTCAATGGTCCGGTAGGTCTGGCTTCCTGGAAGGATTACTGCTATGACCTGTCCGGTTCTGACATCGAAGGTCAGCTGACAAATGACGCTTATGAACTGAAAGACGGCGACAAGGTTGCCGGTATCGCATACTGCACAGAGTCCTATGGTCTCATTACCAACAAGGCACTGCTGAAGAAGGCCGGCTATTCGGTTGACGATATCAAGAGCTTCGATGATCTGAAGAAAGTTGCTGAGGATATCACAAAGCGTAAGGATGAATTAGGCTTCTCTGCCTTCACATCTTCCGGTATGGATTCTTCTTCTGACTGGCGTTTCAAGACACATCTGGCCAACCTGCCGATCTACTATGAATACAAGGATGCAGGCGTATCTGATGAAGATGAACTCAAGGGCACATACATGGATAATTACAGAGCCATCTGGGATCTCTACATCAACAACGGTACTGTTGATCCTTCTCAGCTGTCCAGTGCTACAGGCGATCAGGCTGAATCTGAATTTGTTAATCAGGAAGCAGTCTTCTTCCAGAATGGTACATGGGAATATGATGCCGTTAAGGCAATCGGCGATGACAACCTTGCTCTCTTACCGATCTACTTCGGTGTAGATGATGCCGATGAAGGTATCTGCACAGGTACAGAAAACTACTGGTGCGTCAACGCCAAGGCAAGCGATGCTGATATCAAGGCTACCCTGGACTTCATCAACTGGTGTGTTACATCTGACGAAGGTGTTAGTGCCATGACATCCGGCGATAAGATGGGCTTCAACATTCCGTTCAAGAATAACCCTAAGTCCACAAATACTCTGGTTAACCTCGCTAACGCCAACACAGCTACTCCGGTTTCCTGGAACTTCACCACAATGCCTTCCGAAGAATGGAAGAACACTCTGGGCCAGGCTCTGACAGTTTATGCAGCTGATCAGACAGATGACAACTGGAAGCAGGTTGTTACAGCATTCGTTGATAACTGGAAGACAGAAAAAGAACTCGCAGCTTCCAACTGAGGTAAGTAAAACAGGCATGCGGCATGCGGCATAGGCGGCATGGCCACATGCCTGTTTTTTCATCAAGATAAGAGAGAAAGGGAATTTTATGGAGAAAAATATGCGTAAGTGGTGGCCGATCTTCACGCTGCCTATGTTCCTGGCGTTCATCATCGGCTTTATCCTTCCGTTCATTCTCGGTGTTGCACTGTCCTTCTGCAAATTCACAACCGTTACAGATGCACAGTTCATCGGTTTCAAAAACTATCTCAGAGCCTTCAAGGACACGACATTCCTGCATTCCTTCTGGTTCACGGCAGCCTTTGCCCTTGTGACCCTGGTATTGATCAATGTCATTGCTTTCGCACTTGCCCTTGCCTTAACCAGGGAAAGACACGGTACCAATCTCTTCCGTACAGTCTTCTTCATGCCTAACCTGATCGGCGGCATCGTTCTGGGCTATATCTGGCAGCTCATCTTCTCCGGTATTCTGGTACATTTCAATACTGCTCTGAACCTGAATGCCAAGCTCGGTTTCT
This sequence comes from uncultured Erysipelotrichaceae bacterium, assembly GCA_900319505.1. Taxonomy (GTDB): domain Bacteria; phylum Bacillota_I; class Bacilli_A; order Erysipelotrichales; family Erysipelotrichaceae; genus Bulleidia. The sequence goes on along the minus strand of ONOV01000005.1, from coordinate 3,091 downwards.
GGGGACTTGTTATTCTGGTATGCTGGCAGCAGATCGGCTATATGATGATCATCTACATCGCCGGCCTGCAGGCTGTGCCAGGTGATGTGCTGGAAGCTGCTGAGATTGACGGTGCTGATTCCAGAACAACATTATTCAAGGTTGTCATTCCTATGATGATGCCTTCTATCACCATCTGCACATTCCTGACGATCACAAACGGCTTCAAGCTCTTCGATCAGAACCTGGCATTGACCGGCGGCGCGCCGATGAAGCAGACTGAAATGCTGGCTCTGAACATCTATAATACATTCTATGGACGTGTCGGATTTGAAGGTGTCGGACAGGCCAAGGCGGTCATCTTCTTCATTCTTGTTGTATTAATTGCATGGCTGCAGCAGAAGCTGACCAAGGAAAAGGAGGTACAGCAGTAATATGTCTAAAAAGGGTAAATGGTATGGCACAACGTTCATAACGTTTCTGTGCATTGTATGGATCTTCCCGGTAATCTGTGTTCTGTGGAACTCCTTCAAAGTCAAGACTTCCATCAACCTCAAGCCGTTTGAACTGCCTAATCATCAGACCTTTGCCGGCTGGGAGAACTATCTCAGAGCCATCAATGATTTCGGCCTCTTGAAGTCAGTCGGCTGGACGGTATTCATTACGGTATTCTCTGTCATTGCGATTCTGATTTTCTGCTCCATGACAGGCTGGTTTATTACCCGTGTTCATACATGGTGGACAAAGCTGATCTATACACTGTGCATCTTCTCCATGGTCGTTCCGTTCCAGATGGTCATGTATACGCTGTCCAAAGTAGCGAACATGCTGCATCTGACCAACCCGTGGGGCATCATCATTGTGTACCTCGGCTTTGGTGCCGGACTTTCCGTCTTCATGTTCTGCGGCTTTGTACGGTCCATTCCGATTGAGATCGAAGAAGCTGCGATGATCGATGGCTGCTCCCCGCTGCAGACATTCTTCAAAGTCGTTGTACCGATCATGAAGCCTACGTATATCACCGTCGGTATTCTGGAAACGATGTGGATCTGGAACGACTTCCTGCTGCCTTATCTGGTATTGGATATCAAGAAGTACAAGACCATTTCCATTGTCATTCAGTATATGAAGGGCAGTTACGGCTCCGTTGATATGGGTGCCATCATGGCTTCCCTGATCCTGGCGGTTATTCCGGTTATCGTCTTCTATCTGTCATGCCAGAAGTACATTATCAAGGGCGTTGCGGACGGCGCTGTCAAAGGCTGATCTATGACTAGAGCAGCAGGCGTGTTAATGCCGATCAGTGCTCTGCCCGGTCCTTACGGCATCGGCACCATGGGTGCTTCAGCCCGCAGGTTCATTGACTTTCTGAAGAAAGCAGGGCAGACATACTGGCAGATTCTGCCGATCGGTCCTACCGGTTTCGGCGATTCTCCCTATCAGTCTTTCTGCTCTTTTGCCGGCAATCCCTATTACATTGATCTGGATGATCTGAAGGAACAGGGGCTGCTGAAAAAGACAGAATATGCTCAGGAAGACTGGGGAAAGGATGAAACAAAGACTGACTACGGTCTTCTCTATCAGAAGCGCTTCAAAGTACTGCGTAAGGCCGTGAAGCGTCTCTATAAGAAGTATCCGGATGAAGTCAATGACTTTGTGCATAAGAATGCTTTCTGGCTGGATGACTATGCTTTATTCATGGCTGAAAAAGATGATCATGAAGGCAGAAGCTATCTGGAATGGGAAGATCCGATTCGTACAAGAGATGAAAAGACACTTCTGAAGGAAACAGAAAGACTGAAGGATGACGTAGCGTTCTGGAAGGGCGTACAGTATCTCTTCTTTGATCAGATGAAGAAGATGCGGACATATGCCCATGATGCCGGTGTTCTGCTGATCGGGGATATTCCGATCTATGTATCGCCGGATTCCAGTGACATCTGGGGCCGACCGGATCTGTTCCAGCTGGATGATACGCTGCATCCCAAGGAAGTGGCAGGCTGCCCGCCGGACGGCTTCAGTGCTGATGGACAGTTATGGGGCAATCCCCTCTATAACTGGAAGGCCATGAAGAAGGATGATTATGCCTGGTGGACACAGCGTATTTCCTATCAGTTCTCACTGGTGGATGTATTGCGGATTGATCACTTCAGAGGCTTTGAGTCCTACTATGCCATTCCCTATGGCGATAAGACGGCCCGCAATGGCAGATGGAAGAAAGGACCCGGCATCAGCTTCTTCCGCAAGGTGGAGAAGAAACTCGGACATATGAACATCATTGCCGAGGATCTCGGTTTCCTGACGCCGGAAGTTATCAAAATGGTGAAGGATACCGGCTATCCGGGTATGAAAGTGCTGGAGTTTGCGTTTGATCTCAGAGATACAGGCTCTGATTATCTGCCTTACAAGTATGATCATAACTGTGTGGTTTACTGCGGTACGCATGACAATGAAACCGTCAATGGATGGATGAAGAGTGCACCGAAGGACTTTATCAAGGCTGCCACCGAGTATATGCATCTGGATCAGAAAGAAGGCTATCACTGGGGTTTCATCCGCACTGCCTATGAAAGCGTGTCGGATCTGGCTGTGATTCAGTGTCAGGATCTATTGGGACTGGATAACAGTGCCCGCTTCAATGTGCCTTCCACCACAGGCAATAACTGGGTATGGCGTGCTGAAGAAGGGGCACTGGATGATGCGCTGGCTGAGAAGCTCCACCATCTCTGTCATCTCTATGGCAGACTCCCCAGAGGAGCAGATGATCCGGACGTCAGTGTCGAAACAGACTGAATATAAGATACAGCTGAAAACGGCTGTATCTTTTTATTCTGTCCCGGATTTACACTGAAACTGCAACAACCTGAAATGAGTAATAAAAGCAGCACAAGGTATCCATTACAATGAGGTTTGCATAGACAGCATTGAAAGGATAACCATGTGATGCAATAAACATCTCACATCAGTAGAGAGAGAAATGATTCTGAAGTTTCGTGCCACAGGCTGTTCTATAACTGAGATCGCACAGCGTCTGGGCAGAAATAAGGCAACTGTTTCAAGAAAACTGCAGCGTAACAGTATCAATGGTGAATATATTCCCGCAGTGGCAGAG
>ONOV01000110.1 GCA_900319505.1 uncultured Erysipelotrichaceae bacterium | reverse complement strand
GGCTGCTTTCTGATTCAGAATAACTGGAATCACGATCGGATTGCGGTGAGTTTTCTGGAAGAGATATGGTTCAAGGGAAGAGCGGATGCAGTTCTTCAGTTCACCGAATGTGGTACGCTCCTGCATCTTATTGACCAGAGCATTGTATACGATCAGTTCAGCCTGTTTGAGCAGAGGCTGGGAGTCTTTGATATAGACAAAGCCGCGGGATACGATGGTAGGACGGCACAGGATCTTGTTGTAGCGCGAATCAATGGCTACAATAACAGCCACTAAACCATTCTCCGCCAGGATTCTTCTGTCCTTGATGACGGAAGTGGAAAGACCTGATGCATCATTGCCGTCAACATAGATCGCATCGGTCTGGACACGCTCATTGGCAATGAAGCATTCGCCGTTTCGAAGAACAACAATATCGCCATTGGCACAGATCAGGCAGTGATCTTTCGGAACACCTGTTTCCTGGGCTGTGGCGGCATGCTGGACAAGCATCTTGTATTCACCATGCATCGGCATGAACCACTTCGGCTTGATCAGGTTAAGCATGAGCTTCTGTTCTTCCTGCGGGGCATGGCCGGTTGTATGGAAAGAGGTCAGCGGTGAATTGATTACCACATTGGCACCGACTCTGGTCAGCTGGTTGACAACTGCTGAGACGGAAGTGCCGTTGCCAGGAATCGGGTTGGAAGAGAACAGGACGGTATCGCCCGGTATGATCTTGATGTAGCGGTGGGTGCCGTTGGCAATTCTGCTCAAGGCAGCCATCGGCTCACCCTGGGAACCGGTACATACAATACAGATTTTATTGGCCGGCAGGGTGTTGAGCTCATTGCCGGTAATAAAGGCACTCTCCGGAATCCTGATTGTTCCCAGGCGCTTGCCGATCTCACATACATTCTCCATGGATCTGCCGAATACTGCTACCTTGCGGCCGCAGTTGACGGCAGCTTCAAGAATCTGATTGAGACGCAGAACATTGGAAGCGAAGGTGGATACAATCATACGGCCCGGTGTCTTGCGCATCTGTTCATTGATGGCCTGGGCTACCTTGCGCTCTGAGATGGAGGAGCCGGGTACACCGGAGTTAGTGGAGTCACTCATCAGCAGGGTGACACCGGTCTGACCGATGAAGGCCATCTTCTGATAATCGGAATTGACGCCGATCGGGGTCAGATCAAACTTGAAGTCGCCGGTTTCAATGATCGTGCCGTTAGGTGTATTCAGAATTACACCATAGCTGTCCGGTATGGAATGGACAACATTGAAGAAACCGATGTGGAAGTACTTCGTATTGATGCGGGTATCCGGATTGATATCCCTGATCGTCACATTCCGCAGCATTCTGTGCTCTTCCAGCTTCTTTTCAATCAGAGCTTTGGCAAAGGGGGCCGCATAGATTTCCTTGAGATGAACAGACTGCAGGAAGAAGGGGATACCGCCGATATGGTCTTCATGACCATGGGTAATGATCAGGGCTTTGATCTTCTCTCTGTTTTTTACCAGATAAGAATAGTCCGGTATGACATAATCAACACCTAACAGCTCATCCTCCGGAAAGAGAATGCCGCAGTCAACGATGATGATTTCGTCATTATGTTCAAAGCAGTACATGTTCTTGCCGATTTCACCCAGACCCCCAAGCGCATAGACCATGGTATCTGTCGCATGATCGATCCTTTTTCGTGAAGTTTCTTCTGAAATGGTATCATAACGGACAGTACTGCGGCTCGGACGCTTTTTAGTATTCGTTTCTTTTGTCATGTATTTTCCTCTTATTATTTCTTTTGACAAAAGCCGCGTTTTTCCAAAAAGGAAAAACGCAGGCCTTTGTTTTTTCTAACGGATTATATTCCGTACAGCTCTATTATTCCTTCGTTACCATTATAGCAGAATGAGGAAGAGCCGGAAGATGATGTCGGCTAAATTTCAATTGCGCCGGGAATTTTATGATAGGGGTTCTTCGGATCAATGTGATCGTAGAACAGTGTTCCGTCAAAATGTTCAAACTCATGCTGAAGAACAATTGCCAGGTACCCTCTTGCTCTGACCCTGATATTCTGCTTGCGGATCAGGTCATAGGCTTCAAAGGTGATGCGGGCACTGCGGTACACAAAGCCGGGGTGGTCTTCCACAACAGACAGGCATCCTTCACCGCCGGTGAGAAAGGCTTTCTGAATGGAAGAAGATGTGATCTTCGGGTTTGCCAGCATGAACTCCCAGCGGATGTCATTGCCGTCCTTGTCTACATCCGGCACAATAACTGCGGTCAGTTTGCGGGGGATGCCGATCTGAATGGCGGAAATGCCTACGGCAGCACGCAGGTTTTCCTTCTTGGCCAGTTCTTCGTTGGTAGAGTCCTTGACGTATTTGAACATATCACGGAGGATCTGTTCATTTTCTGCACTTAACGGCAGTTCAACTTCCTGTGATTTTTCACGGATTAAAGGATTGTCATCCTTGATGATCGTATCATTATTAATTAACATATTGAACGCTCCGGCATTATGATAATGAAACGTTTCATGATTGTAAAGTACATTGCCTGAATGTAAGCGTTAACCATGAAATGTAATTCTCTCCATGGCTGGGCAAGTATGGTAGAATCTTTAAGTATGACGCAGAAAGCGGAAAGAAAAAAGAAAAAGCTGCTGAATTTCGCCATGATACACGGCCGGGATCCCTGGATCCATACAGCCGTGCTGTTTCTGGCATTATTCGGCATCCTGATGATCGGCAGTGCTTCCATGGGTACTTCCATCGGCTCCTTCCGTACGATCATCATCAATATTGCCAAACAGGTGATCTTTATTATTCTCGGGTACTGGCTGATGTCTTTTGCCTCCAGGAAGTTTCATCTGGGATTTCTCAAAGAATACGGTTTTTCCATGCTGATTATCCTGCAGGTGGTACTGCTGCTGGCGTGCCGGATCTTCCCGGCCGTCAATGGTTCCTATGCCTGGATCCGATTGGGATTCGGTTCGCTGGAAGTCACGCTGCAGCCGGCTGAATTTGCCAAGATCTGTACGTTTCTGCTGATTGCCGGGCATCTTGGCGACCGTCATAACACAAAGATCAGATCATGGGATCTTGTCAAACGTCCTTTTGTCATCATCCTGATTTTCCTGGGCATTATCATGCTCATCCAGCATGATCTCGGCTCTGCTTCGGTTGTGTATCTGATTGCCTTTATCTGCCTTCTGATTCCCCGCAATCCCAAACTGAAGCCATGGAAGATTCTGGTATCCGTAATTCCGGTACTGGCGGTCGCGGGCTGGCTGTATATTCTGACGCCTAACGGCACCAATATGATTTCACATCTGTCCTTTCTGAAGGAATATCAGAAGGAAAGATTCCTGTCAGCAGCGGATCCGTTTCAGTATCCGTATGATCAGGGCTATCAGCTGATTCAGTCTCTGATTGCTTTTTCGGACGGAGGCTGGTTCGGCCGGGGCTTCGGTTCTTCGGTACGCAAATACATGAGCTTTCCGGAAGCGACCAATGACTTCATCCTTGCCATTGTGGTGGAAGAAACCGGCTATGTCGGCTTTCTCATTCTGATGCTGATGTACGGCATCATCATCTTCCGGCTGTTTCTTTATGCAAGAAAGGTCAGATCGGAAGCAGGAAAGATCATTCTGATCGGTACGGCTTCCTACTTTCTGGTTCATATTTTCCTGAATGTCGGCGGTGTAACCGGACTGATCCCTTTAACCGGTGTACCGCTGCCGCTGATTTCTTCCGGCGGTTCCAGTGCCATGGCATTCATGCTGGCAATCGGTCTGTCTCAGGCCGTGATTGCAAAATACAATCGGGATCAGGAGAAAATGCATGCGGATCATAGCAGGTAAATATTCCTCACGCCGCCTCACAACCCTGAAAGGGGATGCGACCCGGCCGACCCTGGATAAGGTAAAAGAAGCAGTCTTTTCTTCCCTTGGCGGGATGTTTGACGGCGGAACGGTGCTCGATCTTTACAGCGGCAGCGGAGCCATCGGCCTGGAAGCTATTTCACGAGGTTTTGATCAGGCCGTGCTTGTGGATATGAGCCATGCGGCAGTCAGCATCATCCATAAGAATGCAGAAGCGCTGCAGTGTGAAGAGCAGTGTGAGATTCTGTGCATGCGGGATTTCAGGGCACTGGAGTATCTGAAGAATCAGGGCATGGTGTTTGATCTTGTGTATCTTGATCCGCCGTATCGAAAGCAGAAGAATCATGAAGTGCTGGCATACCTGGATGCCCATCATATGGTTCGTCAGGGCGGCAGAGTGGTGATTGAATCACTGAAGGAAGAAGAATATCATGATGCGGCCGGTGCGCTGCAATATGATAAAGAAAGCATATACGGGATCATGAAGATCACATATTACCGGAACAGATAGCTGTTCCGGTTTTTCTGTAAAGAATTAGCACTTGAGTATTGACAGTGCTAAACACCGGATGTATTATACTGGCAGGCAACGGATAAGAGTGCTAAAGGAGGTGGCTGAAGGTGCTGACGCCAAGAAGAATCGAAATATTCAAGGCTATTGTAGATGAATACATTAAAACGGCTCAGCCGGTCGGCTCAAAAGCCCTCCAGCAGAAGTATCATCTGCCTTATTCGAGTGCGACCATCCGCAATGACATGCAGGCGCTGGAAGAAATGGGATATCTTGAAAAGACTCATACTTCTTCGGGAAGAGTTCCCTCGACAGCCGGCTATAAGTTCTATTGCGAGAATCTGCTGAATGAAGCACAGATTGATAAGAAGATGGAAGTTGCCATCAAGTCGGCGTTTGATCTCACCAGCATGAACATCGATGATGCCGTGCATGAGTCATGTCAGATCCTTTCGGAAATGACCAATATGACAGCAGGTGCGATCGGACCGGAAGCTTCCAGCCAGAAGCTGGAACACATCAAGCTCTTTGAGATTGACAACCGCAACTGCATCTGTGTGTTCATAACCAATACGGGACATACAGAGACAAAGAAGTTCTACTTCGAGGATGAGGTGTCATTCAAAGATCTGGAAAACTGTATCGATATTCTCAATACGAAACTGAAAGATGTCGCCATTGACCAGCTGCCTGACCGCATGGAAGCGATCAGGCCGATTCTCAATGAGGCTGTTGTCCAGCATGATGTGCTGTTTACTGCATTCGTCAAGGCATTTGTCAAGTTTGCCTCTGACAATATCTACTTCTCTGGTAAGGACCGCATCCTTTACCAGCCGGAGTTCGAAGATATTACCAAGCTGAAAAAGCTGATGGCTTTACTGGAAGACGGTACGGCCAGAAGCTGGAAGCAGCTGGATGCCAGTGACAATGCCGTTGCGGTAACGACCCAGCAGGGCACCCAGCTGACATGGATTAATGATGTGGCTGTGGTCAGAACATCGTTCAATGTCAGTGAAGGCGAACAGGGACAGCTGCTGGTAGTGGGACCAAGGCGCATGAACTATGACAAGGTTGTATCCATGCTCAACTATGCAGCCCACACGATTGAGAATATGTACAACGGAAATAAGAAAGATAAAGGAGGCGATGACAGCGATGAGTCAGACGGATAAGGAAACGGAAGAAAAGAAGGCAGAGAAAAAGGCTGCAGACGCTTCCGCGGATAAGGAAAAGAAAGAGGATCAGAAAAAGCCTGAAGAGAAAAAAGAGAAGAAAGAGACAAAGGCGGAAAAGAAAGCTGATCCGAAAGATGAGAAGATCGCAGCCATGGAGGTTCAGATCAATCAGCTCAAGCTGATGAATGCCAAGCTCACTAACGACTATGCCAAGGCATATGCCGATACGGAGAACATGAAGAAACGGCTGGAGAAGGATTTCGACAGTCAGAAGAAGTATGTGATCAGAAACTTCGCACTTGCTGTTCTGCCGGTGGTGGACGATTGTGAAAGAGCATTGCAGCAGGAAACAAAGGATGAAGCTTACCGCAAGGGTGTGGAAATGATCCATGGCAAGCTTGTGAATGCGCTGAAGGCACAGGGCGTGGAAGAGATTGAAGCCGAAGGAAAGCCGTTTGACGGCAACTGGCATCAGGCTCTGATGAGCGAACACAAGGAAGGCGTCAAGCCCGGTATGGTAACGGAAGTGCTGCAGAAAGGCTATACGCTTAATGGCCGCATTCTCAGAGCAGCCATGGTTAAAATCAGTGAATAAGATATTTCTGGAAGAGGAATGGAGGATATATTGCTATGAGTAAGATCATTGGTATTGATTTAGGTACAACAAACAGCTGCGTTGCCGTTATGGAAGGCAAGGAAGCAAAGGTAATAACAAACCCGGAAGGCAACAGAACAACACCTTCTGTGGTTGCGTTCAAGAATGGTGAAAGAATTGTCGGTGATGCCGCAAAGCGTCAGATGATTACAAATAAGAATACGGTTTATTCCATCAAGCGTAAGATGGGCACCAATGAAAAGGTGACTCTGGAAGGCAAGGAATACACACCGCAGGAAATCTCCGCTATGATTCTGAGCTACCTCAAGGATTATGCGGAAAGTTATCTGGGTGAAAAGGTAACGGAAGCCGTCATTACGGTTCCGGCATACTTCAATGATGCCCAGCGTCAGGCTACCAAGGATGCCGGCAAGATTGCCGGACTTGATGTCAAGCGTATTATCAATGAACCGACTGCCAGTGCGCTGGCATTCGGTCTGGATAAGGATCAGTCCAAGGAACAGAAGGTTCTGGTCTACGACTTGGGCGGCGGCACATTCGATGTATCCATCCTTGATATCGCGGACGGTACATTCGAAGTTCTGGCAACTGCCGGTGATACACATCTGGGCGGCGACGACTTCGATAACAAGATCATCGACTGGCTGGCTGATAACTTCAAGCGTGAGCACAACATCGACCTCAAGGCTGATAGGATGGCTCTGCAGAGACTGAAGGAAGCTGCTGAAAAGGCCAAGAAGGATCTTTCCGGCATGGTTGAAACCCAGATTTCTCTGCCGTTCATCTCAGCCGGTCCGGAAGGCCCGCTGCATCTGGAGGCTACTCTGACACGTGCACAGTTTGATGAAATGACAAGAGACCTGGTTGAAAGAACCATGGGACCGGTCAGACAGGCATTAAGCGATGCCAAGCTGTCCATCAATGAAATCGATCAGATTCTGTTAGTCGGCGGTTCTACCCGTATCCCGGCTGTACAGGAAGCAGTCAGAAAAGAACTGGGCAAAGAGCCCAACAAGAGCGTCAACCCGGATGAATGTGTTGCCATCGGTGCTGCCATTCAGGGCGGCGTTATTGCCGGTGATGTCAAGGATGTGCTGCTGCTTGATGTAACACCGCTGTCCCTGGGTATTGAAACCCTGGGCGGTGTCATGACCGTACTGATCCCGCGTAACACCACAATCCCGACATCCAAGTCTCAGATCTTCTCCACGGCTGCTGATAACCAGCCTGCAGTTGATATCCATGTCCTGCAGGGTGAGCGTCCAATGGCCAAGGATAATAAGACCCTCGGCAACTTCCAGCTGGATGGCATTGCCCCGGCCAGAAGAGGTGTGCCGCAGATTGAAGTGACATTCGATATCGATGTCAACGGTATTGTCAATGTCAGTGCAGTCGATAAGGCTACCAACAAGAAACAGTCCATTACCATCAAGAATTCTTCCGGTCTGTCTGAAGATGAAATCAACCGTATGGTCAAGGAAGCTGAGGAACATAAGGCTGAAGATGACAAGCGTAAGGAAGATATCGAGACCAAGAACAAGGCGGAAGCCTACATCAACCAGATTGATGAAACCCTCAAGGCCGATAATCCTAACGTCAGCCAGCAGCAGAAGGATGAAGTCAAGAAGCTCAGAGATGAACTCCAGGCTGCCATTGACAAGAATGATATGGATGGTCTGAAGACTAAGCTGGATGCCCTGGAAAAGGCTGCCAATGATATGGCCCAGCAGATGTACAGCCAGCAGGCTGGTACTCAGCAGTCCGCGGGCAATACATCCTCCACAACTTCTGACAAGAAGGATGACGATGTCATCGATGCGGATTTCAAGGAAAAGAAGTAATGCATGACTTTCAGGATGCGTCACACTAGTCACGCATCCTGATTGTTTGTAATTAGGAAGGAGCCGGAATATGGCGGAAAAAAGAGATTATTATGAAGTGCTTGGGGTCAGCCGGGATGCCTCGCAGGATGAAATCAAAGCGGCATACCGCAAGCTGGCCAAGAAATACCATCCGGATCTGAACAAGGAACCGGGTGCAGCGGAGAAATTCAAGGAAGTCAATGAAGCCAATGAAGTTCTCAGCGATCCGGATAAAAGAGCAAAATACGATCAGTTCGGCTTTGCCGGTGTCGATCCCAACGCGGCCGGTGCCGGTGGGTTCTCCGGATTTCAGTCGGGCGGATTTGATGATCTGAATGATATCTTCTCGAGCTTCTTCGGCGGGAGTTCCGGTTTCTCCAGTGCTTTCGGGGGCGGCTCAAGAAGAGCGGATACGGCACCGCGTAAAGGTGCGGATAAGATGATGCGCATGAACATTTCCTTCATGGATGCCTGCTTCGGCAAGAAGGAGACAATCAATATTTCCGTGGATGAGAAATGTGAAGCGTGCAATGGATCCGGGGCGGCGAGTCCTTCGGATATCACTTCCTGTCCTACCTGCCACGGAACCGGCAGAGTGGTAACCCAGCAGAGAACGATTCTCGGTGTCATGCAGTCAGAGACAATATGTCCGGACTGCCGCGGCACCGGCAAGAAGATCCGCCGGGTATGCCCGAAGTGCTCAGGACGCGGCTACAATCACAATAGAGTGTCCGTGGATGTAAGCATCCCGGCCGGCATCTCTTCCGGTCAGCAGCTGCGGATTGCCGGCAAAGGTGAAAGAGGCACCAACGGCGGTCCCAATGGCGATCTCTATATTGAGATCAACGTTCTGCCGCATGAGAAATTTTCCCGTGAAGGCAGAAACATCTACCTTGACATCCCGGTCACAGCGGTTGATGCCACCATCGGCACAACTCTGGATGTACCGACCATCTATGGCGATGTGGAACTGAAGATCCCGGCCGGAAGCCAGGATGGCCAGCAGCTTCGTCTGCGTGAGATGGGTGTGCCGGATCTGAAGACGGGACGCAAGGGCGATCAGCTCTGCACAATCCGTATCAAGGTTGATAAAGATCTGACCCGCCGTGAGAAGGAGCTCTACAGGGAGCTGCAGGAAATTCAGAACTCAAGTGCTTCTTCCACGATATGGCAGAAATTCAAGAACAGTTTCAAATCATAAAAGCATACGAAGGGAGGCGTTATTATGAATCCCGAAATCATGACTGAACTGCTGCAGCAGATCATTGCCAGTGCGGCAACCCATGCTGAGCAGGCACATCACGCACAGCTCACCTGTGCCCACGTTCTGCAGGCAATGCTGGAAGATGATTCCCTGGATACCCTGCTGGAACGTCTTAGAGTAGATAAAGCCGCCATGAAACAGATGGCGGATGAAGAAGTCAGCCGTCAGCCGGTTGTAGAAGGGGGCCAGATGACCCTGGACTACTACCTGAATACGGCCTATCAGAAAGCATTGGACTACATGAAGAAGGAGGGCGACTCCTACATGTCAGAAGGAGCACTCTTCATCGGCATGTTCATGTCCAACAGCGATCTGACGAGTAATATCATGAAGAAATTCGGCTTCAGTCTGAAAGAACTGATCAAAGCCGAAGAGGAGAGAAGAGGGGGCATGAAGATGGATGACAAAGGTAATGAAAGCCAGCTTGATGCGCTGAAGAAGTACGGACATGATCTTGTCCAGGATGTCAAAGACGGCAAGATTGATCCGGTCATCGGCAGAGATGAGGAAATCCGCCGTGTCATTGAGATTCTTTCCCGTAAGACCAAGAACAATCCGGTTCTGATCGGTGAACCTGGTGTCGGTAAAACTGCTATTGTAGAGGGCCTTGCCTGGCGTATCTACCGCGGGGATGTACCGATGGGACTCAAAGACAAGCGTCTGATTGAACTCGATATGGGGTCTCTGATTGCCGGTGCCAAGTACAGAGGCGAATTCGAGGAGCGTCTCAAGGGCGTTCTGAATGAAGTCAAGAAGGCAAATGGCGGTATTATTCTGTTCATTGATGAAATACATAACCTGGTCGGCGCAGGCAAGACAGAAGGCTCAATGGATGCGGCCAACCTGCTGAAGCCGATGCTGGCCAGAGGTGAACTCAAGTGCATCGGCGCAACCACATTTGATGAATACCGCAAATACATTGAAAAAGACAGAGCGCTGGAAAGAAGATTCCAGAAGATACAGGTTTCTGAACCGAGTGTAGAGGATACGATCAGTATCCTGAGAGGTCTGAAAGACAGATTTGAAAGCCATCATGGCGTCACCATCAAGGATGAAGCCATCATTGCGGCGGCCAGGCTTTCCGACCGCTATATCACTGACAGATTCCTGCCGGATAAGGCGATTGACCTGATTGATGAAGCGTGTGCTTCCATCCGTGTGGAGATGGATTCCATGCCGGAAGAACTTGATGAGATGAAGCGTAAGATCATGACGCTGCAGATCGAAAGGACATCTCTCAAGGAAGAAACAGATGATAAGTCCAAAGCCAGAATGGATGAAATCGACAAAGAGCTGGCCGATCTCAATGAAGTCTATGAGAAGAAGACAGCCCAGTGGAAGAGTGAAAAGGCCAAGGCAGATAATGCCAAGAACTACAAGGAACAGCTGGAAAAGGCAAAGCTGGAACTGACCCAGGCCCAGAATGATGCGGATTACAACAAGGCTTCACAGCTGCAGTACGGTACGATCCCGGATCTGGAAAAGAAGATCAAAGAGGCTGAAGCGGCTGAAAAGAATTCCATGATCAAGCAGGTTGTGGATGAGGATATGATTGCCGAGATTGTCTCCAGATGGACCCATATTGATGTCAGCCGTCTGAAGTCAACAGAAAGACAGAAGATTCTTCATCTGCCTGAAGCGCTTGAGAAGCGTGTCATCGGCCAGGATCAGGCCATTGAGCTTGTGTCTGATGCCATCATGCGTTCCAAGGCACAGGTGCAGGATGAGAACAGACCGCTTGGTTCGTTCATGTTCTTAGGCCCGACCGGTGTCGGCAAGACGGAACTGGCCAAGGCGCTTGCGGAACAGCTGTTTGATGATGAAAAGAAGATCGTGCGTATTGATATGTCGGAATACATGGAGAAGTTCTCCGTGTCAAGACTCATCGGTGCGCCTCCGGGATATGTCGGCTATGAGGAAGGCGGCCAGCTGACGGAAGCAGTCAGACGCAATCCTTACAGCATTGTCCTGCTGGATGAAATCGAAAAGGCACATCCGGATGTTTTCAATATCCTCCTGCAGGTATTGGATGACGGTCGGATCACCGATTCCAAAGGTGTGACCGTAGACTTCAAGAATACGATCATCATCATGACATCCAACCTCGGTTCACAGTATGCGTTTGAACATGATGCGAACAAGAGAAATGCCGGCTATCAGGCTGAGGTCAGAAAGTTCTTCAAGCCTGAGTTTATCAACCGTATTGATGAGATCATCGTCTTCAATGCATTGAACAATGATGTGCTGAAGAAGATTGCCGACAAATTCCTCAATGGTCTGCGTGAGAGACTGGCGGAAAGAGATATTACGCTGGAAGTTACTGATGCGGCCAAAGAGAGAATCTGTCAGATTGGTGCGGATCCGGACTTCGGCGCCCGTCCGATGAAGCGTCATATTCAGCGTACCATTGAGACCCAGGTTGCCAAGGTGATTCTTGAAAATCCTGATATTCAGGGCAAGACGATCCTGGTGGATGCGGATCTGTTCGATGGATACAGCGTTACAGTCAAAGCCTAGGGTATGAGGAAAACAGGTGTCAGAAGCATCTGTTTTTCTTTTTTCATGCGGCTGGCGTATAATATCCAGGTTATAAAAGAAGGGGAATGAGAGTATGAGTGATATAGAAAACCGTGAGAAAACCATTGTCCGTACCAGTGTGACCGGTATTCTGACCAATCTGTTTCTGGTTGCGTTCAAAATGACAGCAGGCTTATTGGCCAATTCGATTGCCGTTGTGCTTGATGCAGTTAATAATCTTTCCGATGCTTTGTCATCCATCATCACGATTGTCGGCGTGAAACTGGCCGGCAAGGCTTCTGATGCCAGGCATCCGCTGGGACACGGACGGATTGAATATCTCAGTGCGCTGGCAGTTGCCTGCCTTGTGCTGTATGCCGGTGTGACTTCCATGGTGGAATCCATCAAGAAGATCATTCATCCTGCAGCACCGGAATATTCCATCCTGACGCTGGTGATTATTGCCGTCGGTGTGGTGACAAAGATCATCCTCGGCACTTATTTCAAGAAGACCGGTAAGAAGGTCAATTCCAATTCACTTGTTGCGTCCGGTGAAGATGCCCGGTTTGATGCGATTCTTTCTTTCTCGGTGTTTGTCTGTGCTCTGATCTATATCTTTACGCATGTTTCCCTGGAAGCGTATGTCGGCGGCGTGATTGCCGTCTTCATTATCAAAAGCGGCATTGAGATGTTCAGGGATACGGTTGATGATCTGCTCGGCACGGCCTTTGACAGACAGCTGACCCATGACATCAAAGCCTATGTAAAGGACATGGATCCGGCTATCATGGGCGGCTATGATCTGATTCTGCACAGCTATGGACCAGAACATACCGTCGGCTCTATTCATATTGCCGTCAAAGATACAACAACGGCGGAAGAGATTGATGCGCTGAGCCGCCGGATTACCGCAGCTGTCTATCAGAAATTCCATGTGCTGCTTGTCGGCATCGGCATTTATTCCTACAACACAAAGAACGATGAAGCAGCGGAAATGCGTTCTCATGTCACGCATCTTGTCATGAGCCATGAAGGTGTGATCCAGGTTCATGGATTCTATGTGGATCTTGCGAAAAAGTACATGTCCTTCGATATGATCATCGACTGGAACATCAAAGACAGAGAGTCACTGTACAGGAAGATTACGGAAGAAGTACAGAAGGAATATCCTGGCTGGCAGATCCATACCACGCTTGATATCAACGTATAAAGAAAAAGATGATTCAGAGCAGATTCTGAATCATCCATCGGGCGGCACCATCCTTCAGATTGCTGGAAGCGATGGTGTCTGCCTTTTCTTTTAATGCATTCATGCCGTTTTCCATGGCGATTCTGTGCCCGGCCGCCTCAAACATGGAAAGGTCATTTTCGCCGTCTCCAACGGCGGCACACTGTTCTCTGGCGATGCCTTCATATGCTTCAACAAATGACAGAGCCTTTCCTTTGGTAATGCCGGCCGGCTGTATCTCAAGCCATGTCTTTGAAACAAATACAGCACCATATACCTCCGGATCCAGCCGGGAAGCCAGTGCTTTCAGGGTCCTATAGGAACCGGCATAGCAGAACTTCTCACAGGTATCCATCTTTACTTCTTCAAATGGCACCATCATCCGAAACAGATTGTTATGATGCACGATCTGCTGGTACATCCGGCTGCACCAATTGACAAAGAGGGAAAGGAGGGAACACTTCGGAGATACGGTGTGATAGAAGTTTCTGCCGATGGAATAGTTGAGTACGACCGGAAACTGTGCAGTCAGGTGCAGCAGATGGTCGATCTGTTCTCTGTTCAGGCCGTTTTTCATCATCAGGGTATGGCCGTCATGATCATATACAGCCTGTCCATTCAGGCAGCAGGCATAATCATAAGGAACACCGTCAAACAGACGTTCTACTGAGTAGAGCGGACGGCCTGAACAGATGACAATCCTTATGCCTTTTTCATGCACTTTCTTCAATGTGTCTGCAGTCAGAGCACTGAGGCGCTTATCCATTGTCAGCAGTGTACCGTCAAGGTCGCAGGCTATCAGACTGATGTTGTTTTTCATACCGTTCCATTGTAGACAGAACAAGACGAAATACAAGAGAAAAGGTATAATAGACAGGTAGTTTTCATATGAAGAGGTATGTATATGAGCGGAACAGCTTTTAATGCAGTGCTGACCGGAATCTTCTTTGTGCTGGGATTCATGGTCTTCTACAAGTATCAGAAAGTAAAGAAGTACATTGAAATACCGGACAGAGGTTCAAAGTTTCTGAGTGTCGGCTTCTATGCCCTGATGATTCTCAGTGCTCTGACCCTGATTACCAGCCATACGTGGGCTGACTTCGTCCGTACCGCCGCCATGATCTTTGCCTGCTCTGCCTATCTGATGGCGCATGAAGGAATGGGGCCGGAAGGGGTTGTCAAATCCAATACATTCATTCCCTGGAGTGAAGTACGCAACTGGGATACAGATGTACGCAAAAATAAGTTCATCGTGTATCTGATGACAGGTTCCTCCGGCAAGACCATGACAGCCGAGACGGATGCGATGGATATTGAATTCAGCCTGGCCAACGAGCAGGCCGTCAGAAATATGCTGAAGAAATATGCGGCCAGAAAGTATACCCGCATGAAGAAGTCCTGAGTCAGTATTGTAAGCAATACTGATTTTTTTC
>ONOV01000173.1 GCA_900319505.1 uncultured Erysipelotrichaceae bacterium | reverse complement strand
GCTGTATAGCCGACCACAGAAGCATTTTCTTCCTGCAGCCCTGCCAGCATATCCTCCGTGATGGTTACCTGATCACTCAGATCAGCCCCATTGTTCAGGGCTGTCAGAAGAGTCAGCATCTTGGTGGTGGAGGCGGGGTAGATCTTTTCTTCACTTTTCTTATCCAGCAGGATCTGATCCGTATCATAGTCAAAGGCATAAGCATAGTCACTGGTTAAGGATGAGGCAACGCTGCTGGATAGAGATTTGGCCGCATTGGATATTTCATCGCTGTTTTCATCTGCGTGTACATGGATCGGCAGAATCAGCGTCAGCACTGTTACAACAGACAGTGCGCATTGTATCAGTTTTCTTTTTTTCATGTCTTAATGATAAACCAGAATGGCATTTCAAGTGAGATAAGATATGCAGAACCGGGAAAAGAAAAGAAGACTGACGGGGCAGTCTTCTTATTGGGGGTTATGGTCAATGCGGTCAGGAATGACATTTTTTCGATTTCGTCGATATCTGCCTGCATGTCGCTGGGAAGGATGATGGACAGGGTGGAATCAAGCAGCCGGTATGTCAGCATCATTGTTTCCTAGTGCTGCGATAGGCATCAATAAAAGTCTCACGGTCCGTCAGAACCGGAATGGCAATCGGATTGCCTGACCAGGGGCCGTTCACCCCGGGACATGTCAGGATGACCCCGTGGCTTTCCACATCATCATCGTGCAGGATGTCCCACACAAAACCGGGCATTTCTGCCTTTGAGAGCATGTGTATCTCATACACAGATTCCGCTGCACTGGCTAAATTATTTCTGGCGGCGTACATATGTTTTCTCCTTTCTTTCTCCGTACCTTCACTATAGCTGTAAATAAAAGCTGTCGTAAGCTTCATCATGAATCAGATATATAGAATCTGTACAGCTGAAAAGAGTGTAAAAAAGAAACAGGTTTCCCTGTTTCTCTATGTGATTCAGTCTTCCCAATAGACTTTCTTCATGACTACCGGATAGGCCGGTCTGTCCATGAAGCCGGTCGGCGTAGAGGCAATTTCGTCAACCACATCCATGCCTTCTGTGACATGGCCGAAGGCCGCATACTGGCCGTCCAGATACGGTGCATCTTCATGCATGATGAAGAACTGGGAAGAGGCACTGTCAGGATCCTGGGCTCTGGCCATGGAAATTGTGCCTCTGACATGTCTGATCGGGTTATGAATGCCGTTGGCTTCAAACTCGCCTTTGATGTTTTCATCGGAACCGCCCATGCCGGTGCCTTCCGGATCACCGCCCTGAATCATGAAACCTTTGATGATGCGGTGGAAGGTCAGTCCGTCATAGAAGCCCTTTTTGACAAGCTTCTTGAAGTTGGCTGCAGTAATCGGGGCATTTTTCTCATCCAGTTCAATCTTGATGATGCCGCCATTGTCCATTTCAATAATAACCATTGTATTCTCCTTACTTCAGATGCCAGATGTCTCTGTTATATTCTCTGATGGTACGGTCACTGGAGAAGAAACCGGCCTTGGAGATGTTGACAAGCGCCTTTCTCTTCCACCACTCTCTGTTTTCATAATCCCACAGCATGGTCTCCTTGACCGCACAATAGGATTCCAGATCAAGCAGGGTCATGAACCAGTCTTTGTTCATGAGGTTGTCACGGACATCATTGAGCAGTCTGGCATCGCCGCGCTTGAGCATTTCATCACTTGTGATGAAGTCAACGCATCTGCGGATGGATTGTGATCTGTTGTAGAAATCAATGGAATGATAGCCGTTTGTGTTATAGAGATTGATGACATCGTCAGAAGATCTGCCGAAGATGTAGATATTGTCCTTGCCGACAAGATCAGCGATCTCTACATTGGCACCATCCATTGTGCCTAATGTCAGGGCACCGTTCAGCATGAACTTCATGTTGGATGTGCCGGAAGCTTCCTTGGAAGCCAGGGAGATCTGTTCCGAGATCTCAGCGGAAGGAATGATGATTTCTGCCTTGGAGATATTGTAGTTCTGAATCATGATGACCTTGAGATATGGAGATACTTCCGGATCATTGTTGATGAGATCCTGCAGGCAGAGGATCATATGAATGATATCCTTGGCCATGATATAGGCAGGGGCAGCCTTGGCGCCGAAGATGACCGTGATCGGACGTACCGGCTTCTGACCGTCCTTGATCTGCAGGTACTTCCAGATGACAAACAGCGCATTCATCTGCTGTCTCTTGTATTCATGCATACGCTTGACCTGAACATCAAAGACAGAGTCAGGGTTGATGTCAACGCCTTCTGTTTCTTTGATGAAGGCGGCCGCCCTGACCTTGTTGTCATGCTTGATGGCATCCATCTGATCTAA
Source organism: uncultured Erysipelotrichaceae bacterium (assembly GCA_900319505.1). Classification (GTDB taxonomy): domain Bacteria; phylum Bacillota_I; class Bacilli_A; order Erysipelotrichales; family Erysipelotrichaceae; genus Bulleidia. The sequence goes on along the minus strand of ONOV01000173.1, from coordinate 3,942 downwards.
CAGCGGCTGATCGTCATAATGTTCACCGAGCTTCTGCAGTTCATCCGGATTCTTATGCCAGCCGGTGCCGATGGTTTCATCAATCAGATGGGACAGGGCAGGGTTGCAGTGCATGATCCATCTGCGGAAGGTAATGCCGTTTGTCTTGTTGTTGAACTTTTCCGGATATACATCATAGAACGGCTTGAGTTCCTGATGTTTGAGGATTTCGGTATGCAGGGCAGCAACACCATTGACGGAATGAGAGAAGTGCATGTCCATGCGTGCCATATGTACGCGCTTGTCATGGTCGATGATGTTGAGGTTCTCATTGTCATGGAAGGCAGCGACAACGGCATAGTCCAGACCGCCGATGATCGGCATCAGCTGCGGAACTACCTTGTTCAGGAAGTCAACCGGCCATTTTTCCAGTGCTTCGGCCAGAATGGTATGGTTGGTATAGGCACAGGTATTGGTGACGATGTCGGCGGCTTCACGGAAGGTCAGGCCTTCTTTGATGAGCAGGCGGATGAGTTCCGGAATGACCATAGAAGGATGGGTATCGTTGATCTGGATGGCGACATGTCTGTCAAGCTCTCTCAGATCATGTCCCTTTTCTTTCTCTTCCTTGAGAATAAGCTGGGCGGCGTTGGATACCATGAAGTACTGCTGGTAGATACGCAAGAGTCTGCCGTTGTCATCGGAATCATCCGGATACAGGAATAAGGTCAGGTTATGGGCAATGTCTGTCTTATCAAAATTGATGCCGTCTTTGATGATGGAAGGGTCAATCGTATCCAGATCGAATAAATGGAGCTTGTTTACCTTACCGCCTTCACCGATGACATCCACATCATACATATGGGATGTATAGTCTCTGCCCGCCAAGGATACGGTGAAATGAACACCTGTATCATGCAGGATGGACTTGTCTGTGAGCCACGCATCCGGTGTCTCATTCTGCTTCTTATCCACAAAGGACTGCTTGAAAAGACCGAAGTGATAGTTCAGCCCGACACCGTCGCCAGGCAGATCCAGCGAAGCGATGGAGTCAAGGAAGCAGGCAGCCAGTCTGCCCAGACCTCCATTGCCAAGGGATGGTTCATTTTCCACTGCTTCTACTTTTGTGATGTCTTTGCCATTGGCTTTGAGAAGATCAGCCATTTCATCATAAATGCCGAGATTGATCAGGTTCTTGCCGAGCTGGCGGCCGATCAGAAACTCTGCGCTGATATAGTAGAGCTTCTTGTCTCCTTCCGGAGCCGGAAGCTTCTGGGCCATACTGCTGACAAGATCGAGGCATGCATGATAGAGTTCTTCATCCGATGCCTCACAGATGTGTTTCTGCAGTGATGTCTCCAATGTCTGTTTCAGATCCATAGTTCCTCCTACTGTGTTTTCATACGTCTGTGCTGAAAACGTTTACGGAAATTTTCCAAAACGTATAGAAAAACAACCGTAATTAAGATACACTGATTTGTGCGCAAAGAAAAGGGAAGAGATTATATGAGAAAAGCCGGTATATTAATGCCTGTTGTCTCACTGCCTGGCAGACAGGGATGCGGAACATTCGGACCGGAAGCCTACCACTTTGTTGACCTGCTCAGGGAAAGCGGTCTGTCAATCTGGCAGATTCTGCCGCTGAACCCGCTTGGATATGGAAATTCGCCGTATCAGCCTTATTCTTCATATGCCATGGATGATCTTTACATTTCACTGGATCTGTTATATGAAGAAGGATTGATTCATAAACCAGCAAGGTTCCATGCCAAAGCCAGTCAGATTGACTATGATGCGGTCAGAAAATTCAGAGAGCCGTATTTAAAAGAAGCGTACTCTCACTTTACGCCTGATCTGAACTTCACCAGTTTCTCTTTCCAGGGATGGATGAGAAATTATGCCGTTTTCATGACATTCAAGAAGAAAAACGGCATGAAGCAGTGGACCGAGTGGCCGGATGAAATGAAGAATGAACCGCAGAATGAAAAGAGCGATCTGAAACCGTATGAGGATGATATTCTCTATGAAGTGTTTCTGCAGTATGAACTGTATCTGCAGTGGAAGAAGCTCAAGCAGTATGCCAATGACAGCGGTATTGAGATCATGGGCGACATGCCTTTCTATGTCGGTCTTGATTCAGCGGATGTCTGGTCCAACCGTTCACAGTTCTTATTAAGTAAGGATGGCTATCCCCGCTTTATTGCCGGGGTGCCGCCGGATTACTTCTCTGCTACCGGCCAGAGATGGGGCAACCCGATTTATGACTGGGATGCCATGAAGAAAGACGGATTCACTTTCTGGATCAACCGTCTGTCCTACTGCGGCAAGTCCATGGACATTGTCAGGGTGGATCACTTCAGAGCATTTGATACATACTGGAAGATTCCGGCGTCCTGTCCGACAGCCATTGAAGGTGAGTGGGTGGAAGCACCGGGCTATGAGCTGTTTGATGCCCTGTTTGCAAAGAATCCGGATCTGCGCATTGTGGCGGAAGATCTGGGGGATTTAAGGGCACAGGTGCTGGAGCTGAGAGATCATTATGCCTTCCGCGGGATGCGGGTGATTCAGTTTACCCTGGATCCGGATCATATGGATGAGAATAAGACGCATCTATTGGTATATACAGGAACCCATGACAATGAGCCGATTTACAGCTGGTACTGGGGAGAGAGCCGTCATCGTCAGCGTGAGATCAGAAGACTGCTGAAGCAGGCCGGCTATCATACGCACTCCTTCATTGAAGATGTTCTGGCCTATTCGCTGGACAGAGATGCGGATATGGTCATTATTCCGATGTTTGACTGGCTGCACTGCGGCCATGAGGCAAGACTCAATACGCCAGGCACCGTCGGCGCTCCCAACTGGATGTGGCGGATGAAGGATATGGGGCCGTTTGAAAAGAATGTAAGAAAGATCAGAGCCATGCTTGTCAAGGCAGGCCGTACAGCTGATCTGGACTGACCGGATTATTCCGGTCTTATTCTTTCATGAATTGTTTACATTCGGGCCGGGGATGCTGTGGTATAATTTTGCCGTTTTAAGAGGAGATTATATGCTTGCATTTGTGAATATTCTCAAGTCTGTCATATTCGGCATTGTTCAGGGAATCACAGAATGGCTGCCGGTTTCTTCTACGGGCCATCTGATTCTGTTAGAGGCATTCATGCCGCTGAATGTTTACGGCAGTGATGCGGCTGCCAATACGGCGTTCTGGGATATGTATAAAGTCGTGATTCAGTTCGGTTCGATCATTGCCGTCATGGTGCTTTACTGGAAGAGTCTGTGGCCGTTCCAGAAGGAACTGAGTGAAAAGAAGAGAAGAAGTATCTGGAGACTCTGGATCAAGATCATTGTGGCCAGTGTTCCGGCTGCGATTGCCGGCTTTCTGCTGAATGACTGGATTGATGCCAGGATGAGCTCACCGGTAGTGGTAGCGGTGATGCTGATTGTATATGGTGTGCTGTTCATCTATCTTGAGAAAAGAGAACATGACTATACAGTGACTTCCATCCGCCATGTCAGCTATCAGAAAGCCTTCCAGGCAGGTCTGTTCCAGTGCCTGGCACTGATCCCGGGCACTTCCCGCTCCGGCAGTACCATTCTTGGTGAAACAGTCATCGGGTTTGATCGGCCAACGGCAGCACAGTTTTCGTTCTATATGGCGATTCCGGTTATGTTCGGTGCCAGTCTGCTGAAGATTGTGAAGTTCTTTGCCAAGGGTACGGCTGTATCCGGACTGGGGATCATGGTACTGCTTGTCGGTACGGTTGTTTCCTTTGCGGTATCATGGGTTGTCATCAAACAGCTGATGGCGTATATCCGCAGGCATGATTTTACGGCATTCGGCAAATACAGAATTGTCCTTGGTGCATTGGTTCTGATTCTGGCCATTGTCCATGTGATCTGAGACGGGCGTCAGACCCGTTTTTTTATGAAAGTGAACTGGCTGATCATTTCGGCTGG